>CAKVBK010000017.1 GCA_934725285.1 uncultured Bacteroidales bacterium
CGGCGTTGATTGCATCACGACCAACGAGCCGCTCCTCGTCCGCAAGATGCTCGGCAAGAGGGAGAAGGTGAAATAGTCAGAGGACTTTATGAATATTCATGAACTTAGGTCACTTCGACAGGCTCATGGCCAAAACAGGCCGGTCACTGAGCCTGTCGAAGTGACATGAAAAAACTCATGAACTCGTCAGAACGACCAAGCGAACATCGCACATGGCAGGATTGTCTTTCCATTGAACTCATTGTCATACGGCGAGGAATATTGCAGGCCAAGGCCAAGGAAAGAAGTCCTTTCACGACTGTTGCGGATCGCATAAGCGCACATCAGACGTCCCTGCCAATAATTGAAATCGTAGTTTCCTACTGTAGCCAGACCGGTAAGGCTTACCTCAAGGCCATCCGTCCCATTGAAGAAATGACGATAAGCCATACCAAGACCTAGCTTTGCCTGAAAATCGTAATTCTTGGTGGATGATGCGTTGTAGAGACTTTCCGAAACCGTCACCGGAACATAGACACCGAAATCATCACAGACCTTGAACCCCAATCTCTGCTCGACATCCAACGCCCCGATGTCCTTTCCGATCCTTGAGCCAATCACATTGAAGCTGTAATAGAGTTTATCAACAAATCTACTCTGGGCATAAAGGGATGGAGACAGCACAAATAACAAGGACAAAGCCGTCACCAATAGTTTTGCTGTTTTTTTCATAAGGCATTATTTTTTCGCAATATACAAAAAAATAGTTTCCACAAGCGTCATCATACACATAATCCGCTTTGGGATAGCTATTTGTTCCTCCCAAGACGTGAATCAGTCAGAAACCCGACTGTATAGATCACATAAGATATCATCACTTGATTTCCAGCAGTTCCGACCAGGAGGTGGAGTAGAGGCGGGAGCAGAATTCGCGGCGGATGCCGTCGGAATAGTGGCCGGGGCGCTGGGTGGCGAGCCTCAGGACATTTTTGCCGGAGGTGTTGACCAAGTCCATGACCTTGGAGATTCGGTCGTCACGGTCGCGTGTTTCCTGATCAAAATCGAACAGGGCGGTCTGAATCGCGTCGGACTCCACGATGTCGGAAACGGTGACTCCGGCCCTTTTATATTCAAAACCATCGCGGAAGACCATCCTCAACGCCCTCAACGCGGCGGCGACGACCTCCTGTGTGCTGCTGGCGGGGACATCAAGCCGGACGCTGGCGTTCGGGAAGTACTGCGGCAGGTCGTCCCGGAAGCGGTTGGTCTGGATGAACACACCCACAGAATATGCCGCCGTGCCGTCCTTGCGCAACTTTTCGGCGCATTTCCCGGCAAAGTCTGAGACCCTGAGTGTCATCTCATCCAAATCCGTGACCATCTTGTCAAACGACCGTGAGGTGCAGATGCTCTTTCGCTTCTCGTTACGCTCGTCCTCAATCATACGATGCCCCTGAAGTTCGGCCCATGTCCTGACACCGCCTATTCCCATCATTCCCCGGACCCACCCGGATGGCCTCTGAATGAAGTCCAAAGCGGTCTTGACACCGGAAGCCTCAAGTTTCGGAGCCCCTCGCCAACCTATTCCCCAGACCTCTTTTATAGGGGTCAACTCCAAAGCCTTACGGATTTTCTCTTCGGAATCTATGACGCAGACACCGCGATACCCTTTGTATTTTTTGGCGAAATGGTTGGCCACCTTGGCAAGAGTCTTGGTGTCAGCGATCCCGATGCTGACCGGAATGCCGGTCCAGCGGCGGATCTTCGTCACGAGAGCCGAGCATATTCCAAGAAGACATTCGGACGCGACACCGTCCATGTCCATGTAAGCCTCATCAATCGAATACACCTCCAATCTCGGAGCGACCTCCGCCAGAATAGACATCACCCGCGCGGAAAGGTCACCGTAGAGCGTGTAGTTGGACGAGCGCACCACCAGACTCCCATGCTCCACCAGATAACGGATCTTGAAGAACGGAGTCCCCATCTTGATGCCCATCGCCTTGCTCTCGTTGCTGCGGGCGACCACGCAGCCGTCATTGTTGGACAGCACCACGACCGGACGGCCTTCCAACTCCGGTTGGAAAGCTCTCTCGCAAGAGACGAAAAAATTGTTGCAGTCAACTAGCGCGTACACACTTTCTTTATGACATAGGTCACCACTCCCCAGACCGTAAAGTCATTGGAATCAGTCACTTCGATGGGAGGATATTTCTCATTGGCCGGAAGCAGCCATATTCTTTGATGCCGGAGAATATCATAGGACACGCCAGGTTTGGAGGCCTTGACAGCACGTGACGCTTCGGCAGGATCACGGAAAGAGATGTACTTCAACGCGAACTCCCCGTCGATGAAGCAGACAGCCATGTCCCCTTCCTTAGGCTCGATCGACTTGTCAACCACCAGCACGTCACCCTCGTTCACATCAGCGTCCACCATGGAATCCCCAACCACGCGGGCGAAAAATGTCGCCGCGGGATGGCGCACCAACTCCTTGTTGAGGTCGATGAACGAATTGATGTAGTCCTGCGCCGGCGACGGAAAACCGGCGTGCACGCCACTTTCCATCATCGGGGCGAAAGTCCCTTTCTTATCCTCTCCAGCCGCCATTATCTTTTGAATATGTTTCTTCAGCATCAATGAATATGTTCCGCCAAAAACCAAAGGCAGAAACCGTGTGGCCTCTGAAATATTCAGGGAATATTCTCAAAAGACCTAAAGTTCAGGCACGATGTGCTTCCAGGCCAACTCAAGCGGCTTCACGCTGGAATCCTGATTGCCGTTCAGTAAATCCATGACCTTGGACAGGTCCTTGAGGATGTTGTCGGCGTCAAACGGCATCGCTGAAGTCATGGCTATCACGGCCTTCTTGCCTGGAATCACCACAATATACTGTCCGAACAACCCCACTGCCATGTAAAGAGACCCATCGGAACGAGTCCGCATCTGGTAACCATAGCCGGTCGTAGCATAGTCCTGGCCATAGTTCATCCGATCCTTGATCTGATCCTTGACAGCGTCTTTGAGGTAGTCCTCCGGGATAATCTGGCGGCCGTTCCATTTTCCACCTTCAAGAAGCAAGCGTCCGAATGTCAGCATCTCTCCAGTGCTCAGATGCAGTCCCCAGCCTCCGGCTGTCACGCCATTAATGTCCTCCCACTCCGGCTTATCCAAGCCCAACGGCTTGAACATCCTTGTGTAGAGATAATCGGCCATGGTCTCCCCTGTCTTTTTGGTGATGATCTCAGAAAGCAAACATGAAGAGAAACTGTCGTAACAGAACCTCTCACCTGGGACAGCATCGAAAGGATATTCAAAGAATAGTTCCGGCAGTGTGGAACCATGCTTCTTCAGCAGTCCGGAGACATCCACCCATTCATTGTGAATATATTTGAGCGACCCCAACGGATCCTTTTTTAAATATTCCTTGGCATATTCAACCGTCGGATCCTTCTTGTGGCCGTTCGCCATGATCAGCAGATGCCTGACCGTCAAGGCCTCAAGGTTAGCCTTTTGGGCATCCGTCATGCTCTTTTCCGCCTCCGCGACTTCATCCGGGAACATCGGAGCCACCTTTTCAGACAGGCTAAGCTTTCCCTCTCCGACGGCAATCCCGACCGCCATGGACGTGAACGTCTTGGTTACGGACCACATCTGGCGCCGCGTGTCATTGTCAGTGCCTTGCGCCCACGCTCCCGAAGTAGCGAACCCATCCTGCCAGACCGCCACACCGTTAAGTGTGGATTCCGTCTTGGCCGCCTCGGTCATCATTGTCTTGACGGCAGCCTTGAACTTCGGATTCTCGGCAAGTTCCTCTCCTTGGCCAGGCTGAGGCTGCGGCTGCGGATCAGCGTTTTCCTTGGAACATCCAGCCGCAAGCAACGTCAGTCCCAATAGCAAAGAATAAAGTAATCTGCTGTTCAGTTTCATATTCAATCAATCGTTAAGAAGCTGTTTTTGATTTGTTTGTCTGAAGGTTGGCGAGTGAAGATTATTTCACCTCAAAGAACATTTCAAATAAATCAAAACAGCTTCTAAATCTAAAATGCTTCCAACCAATCTTTGTTTTTAATGTTACCCAAAGATGCAAATATACAAAAATCCGATGTAATTTTGTATATTTGGAATCACGGTGGGAAGAAGGTACAGGACTACCGGATGATGAATCAAATCAATAAATGAAGAGAAATGAATATGAACAAGATCGTTAGGATTGGGATAATGGCGGGCATCGTGGCACTCGCCACATCGTGCGCGTCACAGAAGATCGGCATTGCGGCTCACAGGGGATTCTGGAACTGTGAGGAGGCCGGTTATGCTGAAAATTCCATAAAATCGCTCGAACTGGCGCAACGGAACAGACTGTGGGGCAGCGAGTTCGATGTGAATATGACTTCCGACAAGGTCTTGCTGGTTTACCACGATGTCGAGATTGACGGGAAAAAAATCTGTGAGCACGAGTACTCGGAATTCAAGGATTACCGACTGAAAAACGGAGAGAGGATCCCGACCCTGGATGAATACCTTGCGCAAGGTGCCAAAGGAAAGACCGTCATGGTTTTCGAGATCAAAAGGGCACTCAATCTTCCGTATGAGGACTACATGATCGACCAGTGCATCAAATCCCTGAAGGATCACGGATTGTACAGCCGCAGGAGAGTGGTTTTCCTGTCTGGGAACATTGACATCTGCAAAAAGCTCACGGCTCTCTGTCCAGGATTCACCGTGCAGTACATCAGGAACGACAAGAGCCCGGCCGAACTTGCCGGACTCGGGATCAACGGAGTCGCTTATCCACGCAAGACTTTCAGGAAGCACCCGACATGGATCAAAGAGGCGCGCGACAACAAGATGAATGTCAACTGCTGGGCCGCAAAGACTGAAAAGGATCTCCAGAAGATGATCGATGTCGGTGTCGATTGCATCACCACCAACGATCCGCTTCTTGTCAGGGAGAAACTCGGGAAACGGGAAAGACGGAGATAGAAATAAGCACTCTCCTATTCACATGTGCCGGTTCCATCCTCCGGGCCGGGCGAAATGACATCAGACGGCGATTCTGAGGCGTGGATCATTGTATCCTCATTATCGGCTCCGCTGAGCGAACGGGCGGCTGCGACAGCGCAGTTGATGCCATCGATGGCGGAAGAGACGATGCCGCCGGAATATCCGGCGCCCTCACCGCATGGAAGCAGGCCAGGGAACGCGTCAGCCTCGCAGCTGCGTGGATTTCTCGGAATACGGACCGGAGATGATGTCCTGGACTCCACACCAATCAACAGAGCGTCATTGGTGTAGTAGCCTCTCATCGATTTCTGGTTCACGATCGGGAACACGTCCTGAAGCCTCTCGGCGATGACAGGAGGGAGCAATTCATGAAGCGGGGCCGGAACGACACCCGGCTTGTAGGAGGTCTCCGGGAGATCCTCTGAATCCTCGCCCTCGCAGAAATCCACCATCCTCTGGGCAGGAGCGACAAAAGGATTCTCCGAATCAGAATGCTCGTGGGCATATTCCCACATCTTCCTCTCGACATCCTTCTGGAACTCAAGGCCGGCGAAGGCGCCCTTGTCGGCATATTCCTCAGGAATGTCCTCAGGGTTGATCTGCACGACCACCCCCGCGTTGGCGTACTTGCCGCTTCTGGCGGAATTGGACATTCCGTTCATCACGATGGTCTCCGGCTCGGTCTCGGAAGGGACCAGAACACCGCCAGGACACATACAGAATGAGAACACGCCACGATCACCCACCTGCTCCGCGAACGAATATTCCGCAGCCGGCATGCCAGGCTCCCACTGGCCGTGGTAGCGGATGTCGTTGATCATGGCCTGCGGGTGCTCCACACGGACTCCCATCGCGAAACCCTTGGCCTCAAGGGCGCAGTCCTTCGCGACAAGCATATCGTAGATGTCACGCGCGGAATGGCCTGTCGCAAGAATGACCTTCTTAGCTGAATATGTCCGCTCACTTGGTTTGCCGGCTTTCGTCGGATTCTCTGAATCAAGAGCTTTCACCTCAATCACGCCGTCATCCTTGCGGGTGATGTCAGTAACCTTCGTACCGAAGTGATATTCCCCGCCTCTGGACTGGATGCACTGACGGATGTTCTCCACGACTTTGGGGAGGCGGTCGGTTCCGATGTGCGGATGCGCGTCGACAAGAATCTGCGGACTCGCGCCGAAGTTCACGAACTGGTACAGAACCTCACGGATGTCACCCCTCTTGGACGAGCGCGTGAAGAGTTTTCCGTCAGAGAATGTTCCGGCGCCGCCTTCACCGTAGCAGAAGTTTGACTCCGGGTTCAGGATTCCCTCCCGGGTGAGCCTCGCCATGTCGAACTTACGGTCACGCACGTTCTTGCCTCTTTCAAGAATGACAGGCTTGAAACCTAATGTCAGCAACTTAAGCGCGGCGAACATTCCGGCAGGACCTGCCCCGATGATGATGACGGGCTCGGCCGCCGTGACATCCTTATATTCAGGAATCTCGTACGGGACGTATGATTCAAAGCGGTGGTTATAGCCTTCGATGCGGTAACGGTAGACCACATCGTTGCGGGCGTCAATCGAACGTTTGGCGATCACGCATGTCGCGTCGGCGTTCGGAAAGGTCGGCTGGTAGGACTTTGTCGGGTCAATCACGTTGATCACGGCATTGCCGCGAAGGTTCATCTCTCTCGCCGCGACGATCCTCACGTCATCCGGCCTAAGGTCTCGGCCTACTCGGCCGGTCATTTCGAATTCTAGCATATCCTTTTCCTAAAATCAGATTCTTCAACTACAAATAAATTCATCAATATTCAAAATTAGCAATCACCTTCTACCCCCAGTCACTTCGTGACAGCCCCAGAGGGGCACGGGGAAAGAATTCCCCGAAACCCCTTCGGTCGCTTCGCTCCTAATTTCTTTACCTTCATATATATTCATTAATAATCCGCTATGCGGGAGACGGGGGCGACATCGAGCGGGGTGCGCTCGCCGGCGAGGTAGTGAAACCAACCGGCTATGGCGATCATGGCGGCGTTGTCTGTGGTGAACTTGAACTCTGGGAGATAGGTGTTCCAGCCACGCTTTCGGCCTTCCTCCTCTATGCGGGAGCGCAGGCCGCTGTTGGCGGAGACTCCTCCGCCGATTGTCACGTCCTTGATCCCGGTCTGCCTCGAGGCCTTGATCAATTTGTCCATCAGAATGTCTATCAATGTCTTCTGGAAGCCGGCGCAGATGTCCTCCTTGTTTTTTTCCATAAACTCGGGATCCTTCGCCATCTCGTCACGCACGAAATACAGAAGAGAGGTCTTCACCCCGCTGAAACTGTAGTCCAGCCCCGCAATCTGCGGCTTGGCGAACTTGAAGCGGTTCGGGTCGCCCAGCTTTGCAAGCCTGTCGATCACCGGTCCTCCCGGATAGCCGAGCCCCATCATTTTGGAGCACTTGTCAAACGCCTCGCCCACCGCATCGTCTATGGTCTGTCCGAGGATCTCAAAATCCAGCGGACCGTTCACCTTGACAATCTGCGAATTGCCTCCCGAAACCAAAAGACACAGGTAGGGGAACGACGGCTGCCGGTTCTCTTTGCCTTCCTGTTTGACAAAATCAGCGAGAATATGCCCCTGAAGGTGGTTCACCATTATTATCGGAATATTCAAGGCCACGCCCAACGCCTTGGCGAAGGATGTTCCTACAAGCAGGGAGCCCAGAAGTCCCGGGCCACGGGTGAAAGCGATGGCGGTGAGATCGGCGGCCTTGATTCCGGCCTTGTCAAGAGCCTGGCTTACAACAGGCACTATGTTCTGTTCATGGGCTCTGGAGGCGAGTTCAGGAACGACTCCCCCATAATCCTTGTGGACCTGCTGGCTCGCTATCACGTTGGAGAGCAGGAATCCGTCCTTGATCACGGCGGCCGATGTGTCGTCGCAACTCGATTCGATTCCAAGGATATAATCCGACATATTCTTCAAAGACATTTAATCGAACGGCAAAGATACAACTATTTTCGTCAATCCAACAGATATTTAGTATCTTTGTTGCTATAAGACACAGGTGCAGATCGCCATGGTCCGAGGTTGTTGAAAAAGGCTCTAAAAATATTCCGGGGTATCATTGTGGCGCTGGCGGCGCTGCTGTTCACATGCTGGATTCTGCTTCAGACTCCGGCGGTTCAGACTTTTGCTGCCAGAAAGGTCATCAGCTCCCTGGACGGAGTCATAAACGGACGGATCGAGTTCTCAAAAATTCACATCAAGCCTTTCACTGCCTTGGTTCTCAAAGATGTGGCATTGATCGACAGTGAGCCTGTCACAGACTGGGCAGGTGAAAAGGTTGACACGGTCGCAAGCGCGAGGTCAATCGTTGTCACATTGTCCCTCAAGGGATTGCGGAATGACGGAACGATTCACGTCAAAAGGCTCAGTGTCAGCGACGGATCGTTCTCTCTTGCGAAGGACGGACGCGGAAGCAACATCAGCCGCTTCTTCAGGAAACCAGACAAAAAGAAAGAGAAAAAACCGATGTCTCTGAAAATCGACGCCGGAAGGGTCAACATAAAAAACTTCAGATTCAGACTCCTTAACATGTGCAATGACAAGCCTTTGCGTGAATATGGCATGGATTGGAAGAATCTGGACGTGACCGCACATAATCTTCAGGCGCATGACATCAGATTCAGTGGCGGAAGGATTGAAGGCACGGTTGAGAATCTGAGCGCCGGTGAAAGAAGCGGCTACAACATTCTGGCTATGTCCGGAAAGACCGTGATCGAGAAAGGCAGAACCCTCATCAGCAATCTTCACATGCAAGACACGTGGTCAGACATAAGGATGTCAGAATATTCCATGGAATATGACAGCATGCGCTCGTTCTCCCACTATATAGATGAGGTCAGCATGGCCGGGAGAATATTCAGCAGCAGGATTGACTTCAAGAGCATTTCCTATTTCGCTCCGTCGCTGCGCAGGATGAATTCTGTCATCAATGTTGTGAGCGCTGAGGTAAGCGGCCCCGTCAGCGATCTGGCCATAGGCAAGTTTGATTTCCGCGAGACCTACAGCGGAGTTTCGGGGATGATTGACGGAAGGCTTTCAAAGCTGCCGAAAGTCAACGATATGTTGATGGATTTCGATGTCAATGGCCTTGGATTCACGTCTGACGGCCTCGGGACTTTCATAAGAGGGTTCGCGCCGGGTGTCAGAATGGATCTGTCCAAATTCGCGTCCGGGACACGTATGGCCTTCGACGGGAAGGCCAAGGGCACCCTGAACAAATTGAAAGTCAAAGGCAAATTGGTGTCAACTCTGGGATCGGTCACGGCTGATGCGGACATCAGGAACCTGATAGACAAGAAAAAAAGCATGGGATTCAGCGGCAACATCGCCACCAGTGATCTGAACATCGGGAAACTGGCAGGGGTAAAGCAGGTCGGCGAGGTCACAATGCGGAGCACTTTGGACATGTCCCTTGGGAAAGGCCGGACAAGTCTGAAGATTGACTCCTTGTATGTGGGCAAAATGTCCGTCTTGGGTTACGACTATTCCAGCATCGTCGCCGCGGGAACATATTCAGACAACGCCTTTGATGGCCGCATCGTTTGCAGCGATCCGAACCTGAACTTCCTCTTCCAGGGCCTGTTCACGCTTTCAGACAAAACCCGCAACGGGTTGTACAAGTTCTATGCGTCAATCGGTTACGCCGACCTGCACGCTTTGAGACTGGACAAGCGGGAGAACTCTAAAATCTCCGGCCGTGTCAACGCCAACTATATTAGCGTCAGCCGGGGAGACCTGATAGGAGACCTTGACATACTCGGACTCACCCTTGAGAATGACCAAGGCTGGCACGAGATCGGGGACATCTGTGTCAAGTCACATTCCAACGACAATGTCAACCGGGTGAACCTCACATCCAGCTTCGCAAACGGCAGCTACGTCGGCACCAAGCCTTTCACCGGCCTTATCAAAGACATTCAGGCCCTTACCGTGCAAAGGGAACTGCCGGCCTTGTACAAGGAAAAAATCCACGAATGGGAAAGCGATGAATATGATCTCGGACTCGACATCGGTGACGCAAGGGACATACTTTCTTTCGTAAAGCCTGGGCTGTATGTGGCTCAAGGCACGAAACTACGGTTGAATGTCAGCAAAGACGGAAACGTGAAAGCCTCTGTCAAATCTCCGAGACTGGCCATTGGCAAGAATTACCTTAAGGACATCGACATTGCATTTGACAACCGTGACAGCACCCTCAACGCCATGGCTGGCTTCTCGGCCATCTCGGTGTCAGGGTTAAGCCTGCTGAAAGACAACCTGATGCTCTACGCCAAAGACAATGGTTTCGGGATAGGGTTCACCTATGACAATGGCACAGATCTCGCCAACAAGGGAGAGCTGTATCTTTCCGGCGAACTCAAACGTGAGCACAATGGTGAACTGGCCATTCACGGGCGCACGCTGCCTTCATACATCTGGTATGATGACGCGGCATGGAATGTGTCGGAATCAGCCATTGACATCGTCGGCAAAGACATGGAAGTGGACAATCTTGTGGCCCGATGCGCCGACCAGTCGGTAAGGGTCAACGGAGGATATTCATTCACGAAGAAAGACACTCTCTCCGTGAATCTCGTAAAGTTCGACCTAGGGCTGCTTAACAAATTCCTCGGCGGCTTCGGCATTTCGGGACTGGCCACAGGGCACGCGATCATCTCCTCTCCGTGGAACGATAACGCCGGAATGATGATGAACCTGACCTCAGATTCCACCAAAGTGGCCGGACAGCGCATGGGCACATTACGGCTGGCCGGGTCCTTGGACGACGGCAAGATGCGGTTCCTTGCCAAGAATGACATTGACGGAACCAGAACCTTGGACATCACCGGAGATTATTTTACGAAGGACCGCGTCATAAGTGCGACCGCATCCATGGACGGATTGAATGTCGGTTACCTCGCCCCAGCTCTCAAATCCGTCTTCAGCGAGATGGGAGGTGCGATGAGCGGCAAGGTGAATGTCAGCGGAAGTCTGGACGATCTGTCCGTTTCCAGCGAAGGCACAAGATTCGACAATGTCCTTCTCAGGGTCGGATTCACAAACGTGGCATACTATGCCGACGGTCCGTTCTCCGTGACAGACAAAGGACTGTTCTTTGATGACGTCACGATCAAGGACAGGTATGACGGCACGGGAAGGATTTCCGGCGGACTGACGTTCGAGAAACTGAAGAATTTCAGAATGGACTCGAAGATCACGATGAACAGGATGGAGGCCATCGACATGACCGAGGCTGACAATCAGGCTTTCTATGGTCATCTTTTCGCCAGCGGGGACGTTCTTGTCAAAGGCCCGTTCGAGGCCATACAGTTGGACATCAACGCAAGGACTGACAAGAACGGACGCATACATATTCCTATAGACAAGGCCTCGAATGACGGGAAAAACGACCTGCTTACGTTCAAACAGGATTTCAAGGAGATCTACATAGATCCTTACGACGCGATGATGAACAATCTGGTCGAGCGGAAAGGCAAAGGCAGCGACTTCGGACTGAAACTAAGAGTTGACGCGAACCAAGGCACAGAGGCCTACGTGGAGATAGACCGTACGGCCGGCAATGTCCTTAACGGTCGTGGCCAGGGCACAATTGACATAGAGGTCCGTCCTGGCAGGGATCTGTTCACCATCAACGGAGACTACACTCTTATGTCAGGCAATTTCCATTTCAACGCGATGGACATAGCCAAGAGGGATTTCACCATCTCTGACGGAAGTTCTATCCGCTTCAACGGGGATGTGATGGACAGCGACCTTAACATAAAGGGAATATATTCGACAAAGGCCTCGGTCGCGACTTTGATCGCGGACACCACGGCTGTTTCAGCGCGGAGGCTTGTGAACTGCGGCATTGGAGTGTCCGGCAAGATGCGTGAGCCCAAACTTTCATTCTCCATCGATGTCCCGGACCTTGATCCGACCACAAAATCGAGGGTTGAGAGTGCCCTGAACACGGACGACAAGGTTCAACGTCAGTTCCTGTCCCTCCTGATCTCAGGCAGCTTTATGCCTGACGAGCAGTCCGGAGTCGTGAACAACAGCAACGTGCTCTACTCAAACGTCGCGGAAATCATGGCGGGCCAGCTGAACAACATACTTCAGAAACTGGACATCCCGCTGGACCTTGGACTGAACTACCAGTCCAGCGAGAGCGGCACGAACATATTCGATGTCGCGGTCTCGACGCAGCTCTTCAACAACAGGGTGATAGTCAACGGCAATGTCGGGAACCGTGAATATAACAAATCGTCCTCGTCCGGCGCCGATGTGGTCGGCAACCTTGACATCGAGATCAAGCTGGACAAGTCCGGCCAGTTGAGAATGAATCTTTTCTCCCATTCGGCGGATGACTACACAAACTATCTGGACAACACCCAGAGGAGCGGAATCGGCATAGCGTACCAAAGGGAGTTCAACACCTTCAGGGAATTCATACGCAACATGTTCTCCAGCAGGAAGAAACGCGAGCAGAGGGCCGCCGAGGCCGGAACCAGGGAAATGAAAAGAATCTCGGTCTCACGGAAGGACGCTGGCCTTGAAGCCCCTGGCAAGTCTGACAAAAAGCCAATAATTAAATTTCAGGAATATGATAACTAACATCGCATTGGTAGCCCACGACTCCAGAAAACAGGAGTTACTGGATTGGGTCCGTTACAACGCAGGATCACTCAAACACTGTCATCTGTTCTGCACCGGCACGACCGGCCGTCTCGTCTCCGAGGCTCTGACAGAGAAGCTTGGCCCGGAGGCTCCTTCTGTTGTGTGCATGCTCAGCGGGCCTCTTGGCGGAGACTTTGAGATCGGCGGAATGATCGCCGAGGGGAAGATTGACATGCTTGTCTTTTTCTGTGACAACCTGATTATGCAGGGACATCAGAACGATGTGATGGGACTGACACGTCTGGCCTCCCTGTACAACATCCCGTTCGCCACCAACCGCAGCACCGCGGATTTCATAATATCGTCCCCTCTCTACACCAGCGAGCACTACAAGCGCATCATCCCATCTTGCATCGATTCCTACAAAAACCGTAAGCTTTAGGCCACAGCGCCTAACGCTTCACCCCGGAAGTGTCCGAGTCCGCCAAAACATCCAGCCGTGAAGGTTC
This sequence comes from uncultured Bacteroidales bacterium, assembly GCA_934725285.1. Classification (GTDB taxonomy): domain Bacteria; phylum Bacteroidota; class Bacteroidia; order Bacteroidales; family UBA932; genus Cryptobacteroides. Next base: position 13,132 of record CAKVBK010000017.1, read on the forward strand.
TATCACCACCACCATGGCAGGATGCACACCTTTGACGAACTCGTTTAGGTTTTTGTTGTCCAGACGGACACAACCTTCTGTCGCCCTCGTGCCGATAGACTCCGGAGCGTGGGTACCGTGGATGCCAATTCCCTTGTGGCCTGGAGTGCGAAGCCTGATGAAGAAATCACCGTAAGCCCCTTGAACCGGTCCTTTGCCGTCACCGAAATCGTGATCCCAAGCCGTCGCATCTTGAATATCCTCGATTGTGAATACGCCCTCCGGAGTCTTCATGTCCCCGACCTCACGCTTGGCGCCATAGTTTTTCCCGACCGCGACCGGATATTCACATAGGATATTGCCTTTGTAGTCATATTGACGCAGCATCATATCTTCCTTTGAGATAAGGACAAATGACGCGTTGGGGATCTCTTGGATCTGGCTGTTGTAATATTTCCAGACATAGAACAGTCCGGCATACGGCAAGATCAGAACCACAACCAAGAACATTGTGGTCCAGTTCAGCCGCGCATCTTTACGTCTTTTACTATTCGGAGACATAATCAACCATGAAATTGCCGTATTGGTCGCGGTAAACCTTCCTGATCAATCCTTCCTCTCCGGCGTCTCCAACAGCGACTGTATGGTCGGTCTCATCATCATCAAAAGAGAACACGACTATCTTCCTCATTCCTGTGTTCACGTTCCTGAGAATCACGCAAAAATCCGTGAACTTGGATTTAGGATTTGTGAGCCTCGCATAATAAACATAGTTGTACTTTGACTTCTTAGGCATACAGAACACCTGCCAGCCGGAATCGTAATCACTCAAGTCATCACCAGGAAAAGCCTCATTCCAGGCATCGTTGTTAATGATTCCAATAAGCCCGTTGTTCTTGTAGAAATTCAGCAGGGCACGGCGGCATTTGGCAGTAGAGACGACGGTGCGGGAGTCACTGTCGCCCCAGATGCTGTTCAATATGTAAAAATCTTTCTTCTCCATCAGGAAATCAGAAGACACATAGCCCTTCTTTCCGGACGCACTCTTAACATAGGCCCAATCTCCGGAACAGTCATAGACAATCAGCTCACTTCCATACAGAAGAGTTCCCAGCTTGTTGGCATCGATGCCGGCAACCTGAGATGAGCGCAGGAAGGTTCTTTCCGCAAACGGATAATAACGTGGAGCCTCACGGTCAACCTTTGCCGGCATATAAACATTCCTGTACAGGAAAACACCTCCCGTCACTACTAGAAGGAGCAAGGCTATCCAAATGAATGTCTTTGAGCCTGAGCCCGTTTTATTTTCGTATCCACCATCATTGGGGACGACTGTGACTTTCGGCTTTGCGGATTCTTGCGCGGCGACCTTTGGCGCAGATTCCGGGACCACAGGCGAGGCGGGTCCAGTCGTGCTCTCCGCCAGCCCCTCCTGCTTTATCCAGGTCCCGCAATAACGGCAGAACTTCGCTCCGTCAACATTTTCCTTGCCACATTTCGGACATTTTTTCATAAGGCAAACTATTTACTTACTGACTTTAGCGAACAAGCGGACGTTCATCTTGCTATACTTCGACCGCTCCCCGACAGTCTTGGACAAAAGGCTGACATACTTGGCAGCCAAAGGATCTGAGGATGATTCTGTTGATGACCAGTAGAACACAGGGCTACCCGGTTCCGGCAACGGGTCACCGCCATATTCAAGCAAAGTCTTGTTGACGGCATCCCTGTCAGCATCAGTGAAATCCTCATTAATGGTGAAGATCTTAAGATCTTCTATCGCAGGCACAAACCATCCGCCGACCGTATGCTTGAATGCCGGGAAATCCGCCAGTTCCCACAACTCGGGATTACGGAAATACGCCGATTCTCCGGAGAAACCACAAGGCTGTGGATTTTCACGGTCACGATCCTTCAGAAGTCTTTCGAAAGAGCACCAACTGTCCCGGTACTCCTTAAGGCTTATCACATAGCGGAACACACTGGTCTCCTTGACGACCACACCTTCCACTTCGTCTTTCCTATAGAGCTTTCCTACCCCATCGTGAACAGTAGCACGGCGCCTTGTAGGTACAGCACCCTCCTGAGCCTCATATTCCTCATTACGGAGGATATTGTTAACCGAGTTCCACAGATCCGCGGTGTCCGCATCTTCCGTCAAGACTTTTGATTTACTTTTTTTAGCGGAAGGCTTGCGCGCTTTCTTACTTTCAGTGTCAACCGGCGGCAGCGTCGTGGCAAAGCCGCTGTCTGGAATGAAAGGCCGCCTCGTTTCATCAGTGGCGGACGTATCGGCTATCTGATCCGCGATGACAGCCCCGCAGTTCTGGCAATAAAGATCATCGGGGGCAATCTCGTGGCCGCAATTTGAGCAAAACATAATATTCAGTTAATTTAATTTATCAAAATACATCATCATCGTCGTCATCAAATTCATCACCGCTTATGATTCCGTGATCAGACGCATCCGGCTCTTCATCAGCGTAGCCATCCTCTATGGCTCTATCCGACAATGAATCAAACAACGAATCCCAATCCAAACCATCCGCTTCATCCAAGCCCTTCTCGAACCCTTTCAGCAGAGGCTCAAGTCCTTTCAGATAACTGACAGTCTCTTGCGCGATTGAGTACAATCCATATTTCAGCAGCAATGCGGAGTACCGTCCTGTAGCCTCAAGCGCCATATTCCGTTCCTGCGGAGTCATCGTGTCGTAATTTTTTTCAACTTCCGCAAGCAATGCCTCATATTGCTTTTCCACAGCTTCCCACTGAACCTCGGAATAATTATCGCACGAGGCTGCCACATTGTTGACGAAATTATCCATTCTTATTGCGGAAGACGATCCGTTTGTCGAACATGAGGAGACTATCACGGCAAAAACGGCCAAGCAAATTAAAATTTTGTTTTTCATATCATAATCAATTAATATACTTATCTATAACATGGATGTCCACAGCGAAATTCAAATTCGCTCCCGAATCATCAAAGCCTCCGGTTGTTATGCCGATTGCCTCTCCATATCCATTAAGAAGCACTCCACCACTGCTGCCGTGGTCGATAGGGACGCTGATCTGATACAGGAAACCGTCATCGACTTGCCGGATCTGGGAGATCTCTCCTGACGAAAAAGTGTTCTCAAAGCCACGCGGTGAGCCAACCGCATATACCTTCTGGCCCACACGAGCCAATTCTTTAGCCACAGGGATATAGTTGACGCTTTGGTTTCCGATGTCAACCCTGAACAACATAAAATCATCTGGTCTCAACCCGTTCCCGTCACAGTTTCCCTTCCCGATGACCTCTTTGACCTTATAAGCCTTCCCGTCCGACAGGGTGATGGATTCGGAGCCTTTCGCGCTTCCTTTGAACACGTGGTAATTGCTGACCGCAAGGCCGTCCGGAGAGATGAAAAAGCCGGATCCTTGAGTCATGGTCATTCCTTCAGTCAAGGTTATTATAAACACAGCGGAGCCATATTTCTCGAATATCTCATCACCGCCCATCTCAGTTCTGCCTGACGAAGGAACAATCCGGTCCCTGTTTACAGTCTCGGAAACAGAAGCAGAGGACGATCCGACAGCACGGCCGACAACTTCCTTTTCCATATCGGCAAGAGAGCCGCCCTCCGAAGGCTTCAGAACAATCAAGACAGCCTCAGAGCACTTCCTGCCGGCCAAAGTCTTGAAGCGACGGCACAGATTCTCCGCCTTTTCCAATTGCAAAGGAGTATAAGAACTGTAACTTCTGTTAATCGCCGACACCAACCCATTGTACCGGCCGACAGCCTGCTGGAGCTGCGCATCCGTCATCGAACTGGACTTTGACTCCACCATTGTCACCAACCCGTCCAATTGTCTGACAGGGTCTTGACCACCACCACAAGCCGTGATCCCTCCTAATGCCAGACATAAGAAAATTACAGTTATGTTATGAAAGTTTCTCATCTTCTGATAAAATCGGTCAGCCTACTTGTTACCGAAATACAATCCGATACCGAAGTACAGTCTGTTATCCTGGAACTTGTAGCCTCCGAAGATGTCAAACCAATGAAGGCTGATTCCACCCCTGACTCCGTAACGTGTATTATCCATATTCTGAAGGTCAATGAAAGCCTCTGGAGCGACATACAACGCACAGATGCTATAGTCAGAGCCACGTCTGTGTCCTAACTTAGAGCCATAATAATGTTTCTTGACAAGATTCAGGCGAGGTCTGGCGATGACCTTGTTGTTGATGAAATCATAGCCGGCCTCAATGTTGAATCTGTTGCTTCTGCCTCCGAAACTAACCATCGGAGCGACAGCGTAATAATCAGCGTAAGTCAACTTCCAAGAATCTTCCTCAGATGTTGTTGTCTCGTCAGCAGGGGTTTCCATAAAGTAGAACTGAGCGAAACCTTCCACCCCAAGAAGCATATGGAACAATTCACTTTTTCTATTAAGCCTCTTCTCATTCTTTTCCCTATCTTTCAGAATCTTATCATAGCTGTCGCGCACATATTTCCTGTCGGAATCCGTCTTGGCGTAAAGCAAAACCTGCTGATATTCCTTATCAGTCGTCAAGCCATTCATCGCATCAGCCAGATTGCGGCAGATCTTACCACTGAGCTCATAGGAATATTTACCGTCAGGGAATGCCTTCAGATATGTTTTAGCCTTCTCCACCGAAGGTGACATTGAATATTCAGAATAAAGCATTTCATCGCGGGCATCCAGATACATATCGACATATTCCTTGGAAAGCGGCATAACCGCCTTCGCCCTCTCGAATGATTTGACTGCCTCCGAATATGCCTTCATCCTGTAGTTGCTCTCCGCATTGAGGATATTGTACCTGAACTTAGCCTCCTGTTCGTGCTTCGGATCACGGTACGATGAAGATGATAGATAACTCTTGAAATCATTCGGGTTATCGGATGACTTTATCGAGTTCCATAACTTATTGTCAGCAGCAACTTTCTGCTCTTGTTCCAAATGGGCGATAGCGGCATTGGCCTCCTTCGCATACGACTTCGATCTGGATGTGCTCAGATAATTTCTGTAAGACTGTATCGTATTGACCTTTCTGGTTTCATCCCAAATATTTTTTTCCTCAAGTTTCGCAAGGCCACTTCTTGCATCATCCACATACTTGCCATTAGGATACTTTGACAAATAGGCCTTAAGCGATACGGCAGTGTTGGTTGACTCTGCCTGTGACCACGCCTCGAATTCGTCTATATCCTTCAGTCTGTCCTTGGCCTCGTCAATGTGAATGCCTGACGGGAATGTCTTTATGTAAGCATTAAGGTTATCCTTTGTGTCAGCAGATTCCCAAGCCTCCTCATCATCAATTCTATGAATCGCCAGCATGGCCATATCAGCCCTTCTTCCTTTAGGGAACATCTTCAGGAACGCTACATAGCCCTCCCTGTCATTCTGACGCAGCGCATTCTCCCAATAACCTTTCTCGGCAAAGTTCGACTCCTCATCCTTGATAAACTCAATAAGTTTTTCAACCTCAGCCAGTCTCGCCTTGGCCTTACGGTCAGAAGCAAATGTCGATGAAACCGTCCTGAGGTTTTTCCGTGCGACGGCCAGTCTGGAAAGGTATTTCTTTGCTATCGCAGAGATCTCTGACGTGTCTCTGGCTTGATCCATCTCTTTGCTAATGGCCTCTGATGTCACGTTTGACAAAGTGGACAACGCTTTCTCCATCAAGGGCTGGCAATCGTTCACCTTCTTCAGTTTCTTCTCGACATCGATGTACGAATTGGAATTCCGGTCAACTTTCTTGCTGTCCAGGTACGCCTTATGCGCAGCAAGCTCATTTCTTGCTGAGGAATAGTTTCCCACTGCGATCGATGCCTCAGCCTTCTTAAGAAAGTCTGTCTGAGCAGAGAGGCCAAATGACGAAGCCAACAAAAAAATGACAGTCAACAAAAAAGAGTTAATCAGTTTCATAGGAAATCAAATCTATTGTGCTATATATTCATTTCTTAATTCAACAAGCCTTGAATCCTCAGGACGGTATTCCATCGCCTTTTTGATCAGTTCCCAGCAGTAGTCGTCAATCTTGCCGCGGTTGGCCGTCTTCATAATGTCCACCTGCTCCACTGTCTGTGTGACATAATCGGTGATAGCCACCTCTATCATCGAATTGAGCCGTTTGGTTTTAGTGCTGACGATAAACGAGATGTACCCCGGCCTGAAAGCGGCCTTGGCATCTGTCACAAGATCCTTAGCCTCTTTAAACTGTTCATTCTGAATCATCTCCGGAACAACACTTGTCGTGGTGTCAAAGCGATCCATAGAATTCTTCGCGCTGAGCCAGGTAAACCCTACAAAAGCGGCCAAGGCGACAATGCCACCAAGCACAGCACCGGTCCTGGCATTCTCCCCCGGCTTCGGCTTGGTCTTCTGCTTTGCCAACGCATACTGGCTGGCCGCCCATCCCTTCTCGTGACCGAACCCCTGCCCGGCCAATTCATCAAGTTTAGCGATCAATTGATGAATATGTCCGTCCACCTCCTCCGGCACCTTAGTCTCCGCCTTGAAGAACAACAGCACACGCCTCTGCCTCAATGACTTTCTGAGTATGTCATTCAGATCCCTCTCAGCGTCAGCGCATTCCTGGGTGAGTTTGTCACGCTTCGCCTTTTCCTCGGCCTCGATCATCTTCTGGCTCTTCTTCCAATCAGACTCTACATAAGCATAAGAATATTCCTTTCTTTGCTCGATCGTCTCTATAAGGCGGTTCAAGAAAAAGCACGGAATCCCGCTTTGCCTTGCGACACGCAGCAACCAGTCGTACTTCGGGAACTTGCCTCTTATTGGTAATGAGTTATGCTCAAACTCGCCTACGATCATTGATATATCATCCCATAATAATACTATTTGGTCCAGTATATTTTCTTTCTTACGATTTAATGGAACACCAACAAATTTTGGGTTTTCATCTATTATGCTGAATATATCAGGTAAAAGTATCAACTCTATCAAAGATACATTCTTAATCACGAAGGGTGCCTCATATTCACCAAATTGCTGACGAGGGTAAAACCTCATATTGTCTCTGAATACAGCAAACTCTACCTCTTCAGAATTTACAGTTATTGGGAAAGAATAACTTTCTATGATATCCTTTGGAATTATCGAACTTGTTGTTGATGACAATACAAAGAATCGGCGATTCCCCAAATATAGCAGTTCAAACTTAGCACCGTCACGTGTTGAAATCACTATATTATCATACAAAGATAATTCTTCATCAGAAATCGCATTAAGACATCTAACTTTCCTTTCCGAAGACACCGTCCCATATATAAGTTTAAGAACAGAATAAAAATCGTCATCAGGTAGTCCAAGTTCTTCAAATGTTTTTCTGATACTATTCATAGCCACAGATTTGGAGCAATCCAACTCTGGCGCTAAAAAGTTATATTTTTGAGGATTATAGATTCCGACACTACCCTGGCCAACAGACTCCTGCAAGACATAGCGGATAAATGTTTCTGGAATGTCCACTCCGTGATAATACATTGTAAAACTATTTTATCAAATCAACAATAGCCTTATCCTTTATTACCCACATTGAATCACTCGGTGAAGCCTTTACCAAATGTCCTGGTGAAACGCTGACAATAGAGGAACACTCACGCCAATTATCATAACCTTTACATTTTACAGCGGGGACAATATTCATAAGATTACTGTTATCTTGAACATTGTTCACAACCTCATACAAAGATTCTGTTGGAGATTCGATAGTAATTTTAAATGTCATATACTCAGGATCATCAGAAAACATATCTTCATTAAAACACGATAAATTCTTCGAAAATGTTGCGTATTTAACAATCTTATTAAAGACTTCTACCGGTTTCAACTCAGAAAGGATTTCCTCATTCCCATTCACGCCTCCACTTGGCCGTGCCGCTGAGACATTACGATTTTCTAATCGTGTATTTATCAAATCCTTGCAATCTGAAACGAGTTCCTGTTTAATTGATGACAAAGTACTCTTAAGGTTCGCTTCAGACTTTATGTTACCGTCCTCCATTTTCTTCATTTTATCTAAGATGTCGTAGAAAAAGGCATCACATTTCTTCTTATTGACAATTGACAACACTACAGCACCGATGGAAGCCAATAATGCTATAACTGAAAATATATTCCATAAAGATATATCACCACTCCCAACAGAACTTAATTCAGCATCTTTGACATTTTTTTTGCCTTTTTGTGGCAATGCCTCAGAAGTTGAAGAAGAATCATTCAACTGTTTTGATATACTATCTTTTGGAATAGCTTGTGTCTGTATAGCAGATAGCAACACCAATAACGTATAAAGAAATAATCGTTTCATAATAACTAATTCTGTTTAACTAAATCTTCAGATAAACTTATAAGAAGAGTTGATAAAGCATAGAAAAAGAGAGAATTAGACACTTTTGTATTACCATCTTTTCCCTGCTTTTTCGTTACCATAACATAGGTATCATAACTAGACGAGGCAAAATTGTGAATTTTTCTCTTAATTGCCTCATCGTGCGGAATCATTAAATTCAGAGCCGTCTGCAATGTATCGACCATTACCGAGCTTAATACGACATCTATAAAATCATCAACACCTTTCATCACCTCCTCTTTATGGCCAAGAACATCGTTATACTTAACATCTGTTGAATCAACTCCTAATAATTTATCGCATAGATTATCGTAATAGCGAACATTATCCCCCTTTGTCTGATTACCGATAAAAGACAAAGTGCTTCCCTGAGGTTTACGCTTTTCCCATATAATACTTTTATCATCTCCAGCCACTTTTCCAACACCTCCATTGGCTGTAATAATCTTTGGATTTTCCGGGAACATAACTTTCAATTGCCCAAGCCTCTCTGGATTCAGATTTTCTTGGAAAAACTCATACAACAAAACACGAGTGACATCTGTTATACCCTGTCCAGCATCAAGTAGTTTTATATATTCGCTACCTTTCCCCGTAAATGAAATAGTGACTGGAATTTCAAAAGATGGATCTTGTTCCTGAACACAACGGAACATTTGATATGCATAATATATCAAGGAGGAATAATGCAAGTATAATACAAACTTTAAAGATGGATCTTCCTTTATCATATTAGAAAAACCATACAGTCCATCATGGGCAAAAAGGAAACCAACTATATCAGAGTTTGTCAAGTCTCTACTCGACGTTCCATCTCCTGGTTTTCGCCCCACATAGTCTTCGTATAAAGATATAGCATCTTGATTGCCTTCTTTATTCATCTTTTTCTCCATTGATTCAATGAAGCCATTGCCAACACCTGTCCGATCCGGATTAGCATCTCCCCAGATGTTCTTTCCCGCAAATAAAATCGAAGATTCATATCCACGCTCTATTTCATCTTGAGGTAAATTCTCTTTATGGAATATGAAATAATCCGTAGTTCCACCGCCAACATCTATATTCATATAATTCGTGTTAAACAGTGAAACATTTTTACTTAAGGCATAGTACGGTGCGATCGACTCGAGTTCTGGAGAATCAATCGTGTTCGACAATATAAAACCGCAACGATCAAAGACCCTCTCCTTGGCTGTTTTCCATGCCTTGCTAATATTCTCACGATCTGGCTTCTGCGGCATGCTCTCAGGATAGAAATACAGTATATTAATGCCGTTATAGCATAGGCAAGATTCTACAATAAGATTCTTTATCATCCATAACGTCTGTTCAAAATAGAGACAGATTCTGCCCAATGGCTCTTCTCTATTCTCGCTTTTATTACAGTTTTGAAAACCCCACTTTATATCTGTCACATATCGTGCCTCATTGGTGTTATTTTTGCCATTAGGCAATTTTCCTTCTTCCTTATCTATATCAAAGCCAATGTTCCCGCAAGAAAACAGCAAATCATAATCCCAATCTTCACCGTGACCATCTGATTGATGCGCTTTCCTATATTCCTTAATCCCCCTGCTAATTTTCCCCGGTGTCTCTAAAGTAGCTGTTTTGACTGGATAGCAGACCTCTTTAACCAAGCCTTTACCGCACCCGATTGTTGGAGGGACAAATTCCCTTAAATAATCCGAAAAGCTAGGAACAGCATCATCACCAATAGACGTTTTCGTATCTGACCTATACTGTTTCTTATTTTGAACGGATGCCGGTTTTACAAGTGAGATCATTTGCATATGATCCTCGCTGATTCGGAACGGTTCTGGATTCCCACTACGGCCACTACAATAAGCAATATGAGTATTCGAAGTTCCAAAGTCAATAGCAAATGTAGCATACTTTGAAGTATCGTCAACAGGTAAACTTATTTCTCTAAAACAAGGGACAATCAATCCCGTGCCAGAATCACTGCCCTTAACATTAGACACTTCAATCGCATCAAAATCCGTTGGTCCATTGTTTTGAGCATCTGGCCTGATCTTATATATTCTCGTACTAGGATGGTATTTTGAACGGAAAGAGCCTGTACTTTCACCTTCAAACATTATCTCTTTATCTTTGTTTCTTGGATTACAACTGATAAAAGAGAGTGAGAGTAATTTTGTATCACTATCTGACACATTCTCTTTATTTCCCATCTCAGAATACAATTGAACCGTATACTCATTCATAAGACCTTCGGTCGTCAATTTATAGAATGGGAATATGCTTACAACTAAAGATTGTGACGGCGGTCCAACCAATTCAATAATATTGAATTTAGACTCAACTGTATTGCCATACTGATCCTTTTTCACCATTTTAGGATCAGGATTCGTATAAGTTCGTGATAGAGCCATAAAACGACCTTCCCGCAATGGAATTCGGAGAGTAAAACGTACCGAACGGAAACGATAATTATGCTTTCCATCCTTTTTTTGCTCGTCAGTAGCTTTGTCTACTGCTTCAGCCTCGACCGATAATTGTTTTCTTAAATCTTTAGTATTAAAATACTTGAAGAAATCCCGTTTAATCGGTAGCAAAAAGCGGAATGGGTAATTATCTAGTTTAGGAGCAAAATATTTTCCACTGGAATCTTCTGACGAATCAGAGTTTATCTCATATCCAAGATCGTATAATTGATCGGTAAAGAAATCCCACTCTGTTACCCAAGGATATTCTATTGTTCCACATTCGCCATTGCTGCCAGGTTTAGGGAGGAACGACTTTCCGGTTTCCTTTTGTTCACTCCATTGAAGCTCTGTGATTTGTGTATTTGAATCCCACTTATCATCTATATATTGCCAAGGTTGGTCGAATCCCAAGGATGTCAAAACCAATGGTGATTTACCAGAATAAACCACATTATTAGGCAACATTGCAAACTGACTCACATTGGTCAGATCCAACTTAATATTGTTATATCTTAGTTCTATACCATTTTGAGTCGATATTCCAAGGCTTGGGCAATCTGCATCTTCATTAGAGCCAAACATCGCCTCTATTGAAGTTATTTCCGAATCCCATTGCTTAGGATCATAATCAAAACAATTGACAATAGAAGCACATCGCTGCGTATTAGCCATCCTTAACAAGTTCCAGAAATATTTCTGGAATTCCAATGGCCTCTCTGTCAATGAAAGATAATCCTTAGGATTATTTGAGAAAAATTTTGCTTTCTTGTTTGAATAAAATGGGTTAGCAGAATTCCTATCATACTTTTCCTCTATCTCACGCTCCAGATTAGGAGACGTAAATACAAAAGTAAAAGGAGATGTGCCACCAAGCAATATGTTATCATATGATATAAGCCACATTGCTTTCTCATTAAACCCTTGCTCTTTATTTGCTTTCTCCAAAGCCTGAGCTATCAAACCATAGTTCTTCTTGAATTGCTTGAAATTATCATTACTACTCTGAATTTCAACTTTTTGAAAAACTAATGATTTTCCTTTTTCCTTACCGTGCTCAAATATAAATTGAAGCAAATCGAGGCAATGTGAGTACAACTTATAATAAAGATTATCTTTGGATTTCCCATAAGTGGAATTTGGATCTTTCACAGCCATACAAGCTGTTTTGAATAGATATATTCTTGCAAATGGAGTTGGTATTGACGTTCCTTCTTTTCCGTTTGCATTCTTCAACTCATCGTTTATCTCTGAAATTTTAGTACATGACAAATTTTAAATTTGTCGTTATATAATATTGATTATTAAGCAAATAACTTGCAAAAGACCTCAA
>CAKVBK010000018.1 GCA_934725285.1 uncultured Bacteroidales bacterium
CCTGCTGAAGCTCGGCAGTGGCTGTGAATATGGCCCTGTACTGTGTCTCGGCGATGAGCGGGTAGGACATGTGCAGACGGACTCCACGGTGACCCATCATAGGGTTGACCTCGTGAAGGGCCTCGCCACGCTTCTCGATCTCCTCGACGGTCACGCCAAGCTCCTTGGCCAGCTCCTTCTTCTTTTCCTCTGTCTTAGGAACGAACTCGTGGAGAGGCGGGTCAAGCAGACGGAAGACGACAGGCTTGCCGTCCATGATCTTGAGGGTGCTCTTCACTGCCGCCTTGATGTAAGGCTCAAGCTCGGCGAGAGCCGCCTTTCTTTCCTCGTCAGTGTTGCAGAGGATCATCTTGCGCAGCTTGGAGAGAGGCGCCTCTGAATGCGCTCCGTAGAACATGTGTTCGATACGGAACAGCCCGATTCCCTCGGCGCCGAAATTGAGGGCCTTCTGGGCATCCTCTGGTGTGTCCGCGTTGGTCCTGACGCCAATCTTGCGGAATTTGTCCACGATTGACATGAACTTGATGAACAGAGGGTTCTCAGAAGCGTCCATCGTGTCGATCTTCTCACCGTACACAAGACCCTTTGTTCCGTTGAGACTCATCCAGTCGCCTTCCTTGAATGTGGCATTGCCGAAGGAAACGGTCTTCGCCTCGAAGTTGATCTTCATTGCCTCGCAGCCAACGATGCAGCATTTGCCCCATCCACGTGCGACAAGTGCGGCGTGTGAGGTCATGCCTCCACGTGTGGTGAGGATTCCGGCGGCGGCGCGCATACCCTCGATGTCCTCAGGAGAGGTCTCCTCGCGGATAAGGATGGCCTTCTTGCCGTTGGCGTTAGCCTCCATCGCGGCTTCCGAGGTGAACACGATCTGGCCGACCGCTCCGCCTGGAGATGCAGGAAGACCTATCGCAAGAACCTTGGCCTTCTTTTCTGAGGCAGGGTCAAGGATCGGGTGGAGAATCTCGTCAAGCTGTGAAGGGGAAACCCTCATCACAGCGGTCTTCTCATCAATCATCTTCTCATCGATCATGTCCATGGCCATCTGGAGAGCAGCCAGACCGGTTCTCTTGCCGATACGGCACTGGAGCATCCAAAGGTGCCCCTCCTGGATGGTGAACTCGATGTCCTGCATGTCGTGGAAGTGCTGCTCAAGTCTCAGACGGATTCCGTCAAGCTCCTTGTAAACCTCCGGCATGGCGGTCTCAAGGGACTGGAGATCCTTGTTTTTCTCTGTCTTTGTGGCCTCGTTGAGAGGGTTAGGGGTGCGGATTCCCGCAACGACATCCTCGCCCTGAGCGTTGATGAGCCACTCTCCGTAGAACTTGTTGTCTCCGGTGGCGGGGTTACGAGAGAAAGCCACACCGGTAGCGGAGGTGTTTCCCATGTTACCGAACACCATTGACTGTACGTTCACGGCTGTTCCCCAATCATCAGGAATCTTCTCGATTCTTCTGTAGGCGATGGCCCTCTTGCCGTTCCAAGACTTGAACACACCTCCGATGGAACCCCAAAGCTGGGCCTCGGCGGTGTCAGGGAAGTCCACTCCGAGAACTTCCTTTACCTTTGCCTTGAACTTCTCGCAGAGGTCCTTGAGCTCTTCGGCTGTGATGTCGGTGTCGGACTTGTAGCCCTTCTTCTCCTTGAGGTCCATCATCATCCTGTCAAGCTGCTGGCGGATTCCCTGTCCGTCGGCCGGCTCGATGCCTTCGGCCTTCTCCATCACGACATCAGAGTACATCATGATGAGACGCCTGTAAGCGTCATATACGAATCTTGGGTTGCCGGTCTTCTGGATCATTCCGGGAAGTGTGGCTGAGCAGAGACCGATGTTGAGGATGGTGTCCATCATGCCGGGCATTGAGCTTCTGGCGCCTGAACGGCAGCTTACGAGAAGCGGATCTGAAGGATCTCCGAACTTCTTGCCCATGATGGTCTCTGTGGCTTTCAGAGCCTCTGCGACCTCTTTCTTGAGGTCTTCGGTATAGCCTCCGCCGAGTGAGTAATACTCAGCGCAGCATTCGGTTGTGATTGTGAATCCGGCAGGTACCGGCATGCCGAGCTTGCTCATCTCGGCAAGGTTGGCTCCCTTTCCTCCGAGGAGCTCACGCATGTGTCCATCGCCCTCGGCGGTCTTGCCACCGAAACGATACACTCTTTTCTTTTTGTCGAACATATTATTAAGAATTTGTTTTATAGACCTTCCGATAAATACAGACTACAAAATTACTAAAAAACTTTGGTTGTAACAATTACAAAAACTTCAAAAAACTACTCCCGGACTTCAAAATATGTTATTCGAGCGTCTTGCCATTTTCATATTCTTACAATAATCGCGACGCGATGTCGGAAAGCTCGCTCCTCTCACCGATCTTCAGGAATATGTGTTCAAAGAGTTTCTGGCCGTCCATTTTCTCGTTCAGATGCGACAGGCCGTTGGACCATTGATCCAGATAAGGCTGGTCAATCTGGAATATGTCGCCGGTGAAAACCATCTTCGTGCCTTCTCCGGCTCTGGTGATGATCGTCTTCACTTCATTAGGAGTGAGATTCTGAGCCTCGTCGCAGATGAGGAACACCCGCCCGAGGCTCCGTCCTCTGATGTAGGCCAGAGGGGAGATGAGCAGTTTCTCTTCCTTGAGCATGGCCTCGATTCTCAAAGCCTCCTTGCTTGATGAACGGAATTGGGCCTTGATGACATTCAGGTTGTCCATCAGCGGCTGGATGAACGGACTCATCTTGGCTTTCTGGTCTCCGGGAATGAATCCGATGTCCTGATTGCCGAGCACTATCGTGGGCCTTGTGAGGATGATCTGGTCAAAGTCTTTGGCTTGCTCCAACGCGGCCGCAAGAGCCAGCAGGGTCTTTCCTGTTCCCGCCCCGCCGGTCATCGAGACGAGCTGTATGGACGGATTCAGGCATGCGTCCAGCGCGAATTTCTGCTCATCATTGCGGGGACGGATTCCATAGGCCACCCGGTTCTTGACCAGTACAACCCGCCCTTTGCTCTCGTCGAATCTCGCACAGAGGGTCGTGTCTCCGTTTCTTACCTTGTAAAGCTGGTTGGCCTTCGGCTTCACCTTGCAGACGACCTTCCAGTCAACGGACGTGTCCGGGCTGTAGGCCAGACTTTGGATAGCCTCATGAGTGATGCCGTCAAGGTACTGTACCTCCCTGTTGGAGTTCTCGATCTTGTCCTCTTCGATCCTGTCGGTCAGGTAGTCCTGAACCTCCATTCCGGCTGCCTTGGCCTTCATCCTGAGGTTGATGTCTTTGGTGACAAGCGCTACGAACCTGTCAGGGTTGTTGTCGCGCACCCAGATGGCCGTCGCGAGAATCCTGTGGTCGGGAATGTCATCGTAGAACATCCCTTTCATGCTTTCCGGAAAAGGATGTCCGGGGTCTATCCTGATGTTACCCAACCCTTTTCCGATCGGCACTCCGTACTTTCCGAAAGATTTTCCGTCAGTGATCCGGTCGATGTCCCTCATGAATCCTCTGGCGTTGAAAGCCAGCGTGTCGTTGCCTTTCTTGAATTTGTCGAGTTCCTCTATCACGGCGATCGGAATGACCAGATCGTTGTCCTGGAACTTGCGGATGGCCTTGTAGTCGTGCAGGATGATGTTCGTGTCAAGAACAAAGATTTTGGGCTTCCTGCCGCCCCCTCCGCCATGCGGAGTGTCAGCGTATCTTGCCATATATAAATGATTGTAAAATAAATCTTTGTCAATCTGCCTCAACTGGCATTTCACGGTTTGCCTGCCGTCAGTCTTCCCCTTCTGAGGCCTGGCTGCCGAGCAGGGATTGCAATATGCCGGCGATTCCGCTGCCGTTGGTGTTCACTTTGACTTCGCCGGTGCCGGTCACCGGATGCCCGACAGGGTAGTATGCGATGTCTTGAAGCAGCAATTCGGCGTCGACGTAATCATAGTCTGAATCCTTGATCTGGATGATCGCTCCCGGAACTTCGGAAAACAGGACCCGGGCAATCTGTTCTTCGCCGTAGGCTCTCATTATCCCGCTGATGTCGATGTCGGCCCCGACATCAGCCGAACACATCAATTTCAGTGCCGCAAGCAATCCTCCATCGCTGACGGTGGCTGCGGAAATGGTGACTTTGTCTTCTACGAACTCCCGGATAACCTCGTAGCAGTCAATGAAATAGTCGGCATCCCCGATTTCAGGGAAGTTGTCCCCGTTCTGCCCTATGGCGTCACAGAGCAGCGATCCTCCCAGTCTGAAGTCACAAGAGTCGAACGGAACATAGATGATCCAGCTGTCAGGGGCTGCCACCAGTTTGTCCGGAACTGCCCTGCGCCTGCCCAGCACGGGATGATCGCTGCCGAAAGGGGCGTCAACGGGCAGGAATATGTCGTCGTCATCCTGATTTTCGGTCTTCTCGCATGCCCCGACCTTGAATGAAGTCGTGCAGATCCGCCCGCTTTCTGCGAACGAGTACCCGCTCAGGCATATTCCAAGATCGCTGATGTAGTCTGCCGTGGCTTCGGCGGATGAGTAGAACGCGGCCATATTTCCAAGCGGCTTGCCATTCCATCTCCATTTCGCCGCGATGGCAAGGTCGCCGAGTTTGAAGTGACCGTTCATCCAGGCCGCATCCAGAAGACCCTTTGCGATCCGGCCCTTGGTGTAGGTGTCTGAGAAAGCTGTCGGGAAAGGTCTAGGCTCGTCCAAAAGTGATATGACTGTCGCAAGGTAGCCTTGAACGTTTTGATTCATGAATTTGTTCATGGAAGGCGAGGGGTCCGTGCTTTCATCGATGATCGGCTCGAAGTCCTCTTTTCCCTGGATGGCGTCTTCTCTTTTGGACGCGAGGCAGTCGTCAAGCATCTCAGCCGGAGTCAGCCGTCTGGAAACGCCGTCTATGATGTACTTCGAATGAAGCGCTGATGTTTTTTCTTTCATTCCGCTAGAATATGTCCGTAAATTTAAGTAAATTTGAGTTCAGTTCAAAAAACAAGTATATCAGACATCAGATGGAACCATTTTCCAGGAAGAATTATCATAGCAAGGTCGAGGCGATCTTTACCAGATTTCCCTCGGTTCAGAAAGTCCCGTTCAAAGACGCCTACAAGCCAGGACTGGAGAATATGCTCCGGTTCGAGGAAGTCCTTGGCAATCCGCACGATAGGCTGAGGACAATACACGTCGCCGGCACCAACGGCAAAGGCTCGGTGGCGAATATGCTCGCTTCGGCGTTGTCCGCATGCGGCCTCAAGGCCGGCCTTTACACTTCTCCGCACATAGTGGATTTCCGTGAGCGGATGAGGGTCGCCGGACCGGGGGGGGAGGCAGAACTCGTGTCCGAGGAATATGTCTATGATTTCCTCTGCCGGTACGAGGCCGACATGGACGCCTTGAGCCTGTCCTTTTTCGAGATCACGACCGGAATGGCCTTCAAATGGTTCGCCGATCAGAAAGTCGATGTGGCCGTCATCGAAGTCGGTCTCGGTGGCCGCCTCGACAGCACGAATGTAATCACACCAGACCTCTCGATCGTAACGAGCATTGCCCTCGACCATTGCGCCCTGCTTGGGAACACGTTGGCGGAGATCGCCGGCGAGAAGGCGGGGATATTCAAGAAAAATGTTCATGCGCTTGTCGGGGAATATCTTCCCGAGACCCGTCCCGTCTTCGAGGCGAAGGCCGCGGAGGTTGGCTGCCCGCTGACGTTCGCCGAGGATGCGGACCCTTCGCTGTGGCACAGAAGCGATGAGATCCTTAGGAATATGGACCTTCGCGGCAAGTACCAGAGAAAGAACCTTCGCACCGTGCTCTCAGCCATCGACATATTGGTGAATATGCCGGAATATGCCGGTCTGTCAGACACCCAGGCTGTCGTCACCGCCATAGTCCGCACAGCTTCCAGGATGGGATTTCACGGCCGTTGGGAAAGGCTTTCGCTCCAACCGTTCATCATCGCGGACATCGGCCACAACCCGGCGGCCCTGAAAGAGAACTTCGCGCAGCTGGAGTCGATGGTGGCTGACGGGGAGTGCTCCTCTCTGATTCTGGTCTACGCCATCATGGCCGACAAGGATCTGGATGGAATCATGCCTTTGATTCCGGCCGACGCCACATGCATATTCACGAATCCTGAGATTCACCGGGCGCTTCCTGAGAAGGAGCTGACCGCTCGCTACCGCGCCTTCTGTTCTGCCAGCGGCCGCTCCACGAACAGAATCTATGATGCGCCTGATGTGCGTCAGGCCCTTTCGATGGCAATCAATCTGGCCCGTGAGACATCCAGAAAACCGGACAGTTCCCGCTTCTGCTTCCCGCTGATCTATGTCGGCGGCAGCACCTATCTTGTGAGCGAGGCCGTGCAGATCCTCAAGTCTCTTCCTGTGTGATCAAGCAAGATTTTTGCAGGGCGGGATTTAACCATACATGATAATAACATTTTTGTGATGAAAAATATGCTGATAACCTCCACCCTGGTGGCGATTTTTTGTCTTGCGGCGATGACTACAGCCGCGTTTGTAGGAAAAGATAAAGGTCAGAATCATGCAAAGGACGGCCTTGTGTTGACAGACCTTTGGAAAAGATATACTGCCGCCGATAAGGCCGACCGCCCGAAGGAGATGATGGCTGTGTTGGACACCATTGTCTCGAAAGCCAAGGCCGAGCGTCTGCACTACGACTTCTACGCGGCCGCCAGTCAGAAAGTTGTGGTCGCCGGCAACCGTGACTGGAGGCAGAGGGACGAGTACGGCGCATGGCTGGACAAGGAGGTCGATGAATACGCCGAACCGATTGTGACGTTCCACCACAATCTGTCCAAAGAGAGCCCGGCCTCACTGACTGATTTCGTCATTGTCAACAAGGCTCGCCTTCAGGCGGCGAGGAACGAAGCTTTCTACAGCGATGGGCTGGATGACCTCTGGACCGGGATGGTCAAGGATGACTATGAATATACCCTCTGGGTTCTTGCTGTCATCAAACGTTCGGAAAAGGCGATGTCGCTTCTGAATGAATATGTCGGCGATTCTTACCCGAAGGCCGCTTATCTGGAGTACCGCCGGATGGCCGATAAGGATTATAAATACAATGATAAAGGGCGTGCCGAGAAGATCGCTGCCGCCCGTTCGTTCGCAGAGAAGTACGCCGGAAGTGCCATGTCTCTGTACGGCAAGGCGATTGTGCTCAGAGGCCGGTTTGACAGCCTGTCCAGGAGCGTAGAAACGTCAGCGGCTTTCCGGCAGCTTCATGGATCAGCGGTTTCGGTGGCTGAGCCTGTCGAAGCCACCGAGCCGGGCTCACCAACCATGGTTCGACCGAACTCACCAACCATCGAAGCGTCCTATAAAACCCTTTACAATGCTTGCAGCCAAGCCGAGAAGGAACGTCTCTCATATTCCAAAGGCATCGACAAGAAAATTGCCGGAAAGGTGAATGATTTCAAACTGTTGATGGAATCCCTTGACAGAAAAGAGATTGGGATATCGTTCGATAAGACTGTAGTGGTTCTGGCGCTCCGCAACCTGTCCAAGGCCGATGTGGAGTTTGTAATGGATGCCAAAAATGCCAAGCCTTTGATCCGCAAGACGGTAAACAATCCTAATAAGAGTTTTTATGTCCAGGACACGGTGAAGGTCGAGCTGCCGAGATGCGATGACGGAGACTACATATTCACCGCAAGGAACGGAAAGGTGATCTCAAAAGCGAAATGGACAAAGAGCACTCTTTCCATCGCCGTGCGCAAGGATGCCGAGAAGATGCGTTTCTTCGTCGCTGACTACATGACCGGTGAGCCGGTTGAAAAGGTTGACCTTGAACTTTTCCGTTCCGGGAAGACCATCGCGCGGGCCAATGATGTCGTGCTTTGCAAGGACGGCTTCACTCCTATGCCGGATGCCGTCGTGGACAGTCTGAAAGACGGGGCGGCAAGCTATCTGACAGCATCATACCGTGATCAGGATGGATTCCTTCACAAGACGGAGGAACATTACATCTACGGGGATACTGTCTATTCGTCTGATCATGATGGGGATTCGGGGACATTCTGCGAGATATTCACGGACAAGTCAGCCTACAATCCAGGGGAGAAGGTGGAGTTCAAGGCCGTTATCTACAAGGGCGACATGAGCAGGAGCCTTCATACCTTCGAGGAGGGGGCAAAAGTGAAGGCGGAACTCGTCAATGCCGAAGGCAATGTGGTTGGAAGTAAGGAATTGACTACCAATGAATATGGCTCCGTGGCCGGCTCGTTTGACATTCCGTCAGGCGGCAGGAACGGGTCTTTCTATGTAAAGATCGTCAGCGGAGATGTGAATGCGTCGAAAGGAATCATCGTGGACGAGTTCATACTTCCGACCTACGACCTTGCCTTCGACAAGACCGACAGACTATTCATCGCCGGGGACACCGTCGAGGTAACCGGCAAGGTGTCCAGCTTCAGCGGGCACCCGCTGTCCGCTGCATCGGTGTCATATTCAGTTGGAAGACGAGGAAAGACTTGCGCCTCCGGCAAACTGCTTTTGGATGCGGACGGCTCTTTCAAGATACGCTTCGGAACTGACAGCGAGGATGACCTCGGCTTCTTTGGTGTGACTGTCAAGGTCACAGATGCGACAGGGGAGACAAAGGAATTTTCCAGAGTGGTCTCGGCTCTGAAACATTTCAGCCTTGCGATTGATGTGACAAACGCGTCCAAGGGTGACATCAATCCTTCGGATGACGCATGGCTTGGAACTCCTTTCATGATTTCGGGAGAGAAGGCTGTCGTGTCGTTCGGCGTCAAGGATTTGAGAGGCAATGTGGTTAAATCTCCGGTTGAGGTAAAATATTCATTGTCGGATGATTCCGGAAAGAGACTGGCTTCCGGCAAGACGGTTTCCGGCAAGACGGAGGAACTCACGCTTCCGGCTGCCGGAATGTACATTCTTAAAGTCAATGCGGAAATAGTCAGGGAGGACGGCCGCAAGGTGATGGCCAAGACAAAGTTGATGTTGCTCCGCATTGATGATTCGGCAACTGTGCTCGACGCCAAGGTCAAGAACATATTCAAACTGGTGGGAGGCTGCTCTGACGGCATCTTGAACACCGGTGAGGACATCAAGGTTCAGTTCGGTGTCGGCGAAGGCCCTGTCTGGGCTGTCGTGGAACTGTTCGGCGACAAACGCCAGTTGCTTGAGCATAAGATGATTCATCTTGACGGCAATGCGGGGGAGCCTGGCTCTTTGACAGAAATCGTATATAATTATAAGGAAGAGTATCCTGATGCGGTCCGGCTGGTGGTTTTCTATTTCCGGGACGGGCGAAGATGTCTGTTCAATCAGGGGTTCAGGCGTGAGCGCAAGACTCTTGATCTGCCGTTGGCGTTCACTTCGTTCACAGACAAGGCCTTGCCGGGTACGGAATATTCATTGACGCTGAAGACCATCCCTTGCGTCGAGGCTGTCGCGACCGTGTTCGACAAGAGTTCCGAAGTGATCTCGGCCAACGATTGGGCCAATGTCCGTCTGGCTTGGGCCGGAGCGGAGGATGTCTTCATCTCCTGCTCCACTGGAGGAGTGCGCGGCCGGATGTCTTATGATGACGAGATGCTCGTCGGAGCGTCGCGTCGGAATGTCCGGATCCGCGGATTGGGCAGGAGTAATGCTGCCGCGAGAGTGAATTCCCTGGCGGACAGTGCGGAAGGTTTCGTCCTTGAGGAGGATGCGGTTCCGTCGATGATGATGGCGAAAAGAGAGTCTGTGGATGATGTGGACGTCCTGGATGTGCCGGTACGGTCTGATTTTTCATCGACTTTGGCCTTCGAGCCGTTCCTGAGGTCCGATGCCGACGGGAATATATTCATGAAATTCAGAACTTCCGACAAACTTTCGACTTTTGCCGTGCAGGTCTGGGCACACACGCAGGAGATGCTCAACGCTTGTGTCCGAAAAGAAATGGTTGTGACGGTACCTGTCAAGGTTTCGGTGGCGGAGCCGAAGTATCTTTATAAAGGTGACAGGTTCGTGCTCCACGCCACAGTGTCGAACGGCTCCGATAAGGATGTCTCGGGAGTGGCAGCTCTGCAGGCATATTCGTCAAAAGATTATGAAGGGGAGAAACCGTTCGCTTCGTCATCGAAGAAAGTGACGGTTCCGGCTGGAGGAACAGTGGAAGTTGCGTTCGATGTCAATCCTAAGGAATATGATGAGCTTGGGTTGAAGGTAGTTTTTGCCGATAATGCCAAGACGTTCTCTGACGGTGTATTTGTCAGTTTGCCGGTCTACGAGGCCAAGCAGACTTTGACTGAGTCCCATTCGGCCGTCCTTCTTGCCGGGGCTGACAAGGCGGCGCTGATCAAACGACTGGAGTCTGAGTTTACGGGCACGACTTCCAAAGGTGCTGAGGTTAAGGAAATTGACATTCGTCAGATGATTTTGGATGCGGTTCCGTCCAAGGTCGAGCCTGATGGCAAGGATGTCCTGTCACTCACCGAGGCGTTGTACGTCCGCAAGGTCGCCGCCTCTCTTGGCTCTGAAGTTAAGACTGAGATGCCGGAAGAGGTTCTTGTGGAGAAGATCAAGGCCTGCCTGAACGCTGGCGGTGGCTTCGGATGGTTTGAGGGAATGCGCCCGTCTCCGGTTGTGACGGCGGTTGTGCTGGAAAGACTTGCTAAGATGCGGGGTGTCGGTCTTGATTATGGCGAACTGGATTTGACGGAGTCCGTCAAGTGGTTGGATCATAATCAGTTCTTGCGTGGTGCCGCGACTCCTCGCTGGTGCGGTTGGCTGTCGATGGAGCAATATGCCTACATCCGTTCGCTGTACTCGTCCGTGCCGTTCGATGTCTCTTTGCAGACGAAGAATGACAAGTCTGAATATGCCCGTAATTTCAAGGAGTTCAAGAAGTCAGTGAAGGAGTATCTTGTTCCTTCCGCCAAGGATGGCCGTGGACTGAACGGACAGATTCTTGCCAAGGCGCGCAGGATTAAGACATTGGCTAATCTTGTCGCCTGTGATGACGGTTTGGCTTTGGCTTCCGCTTGGGGGTTGAGGTTCTCCGCCGGGCCAAGGATGGACCAGTCAATCGCCGCGGATGTCCGGTCTCTTCTTGAATATGCCGTGAAGCATCCTGACGGAGGTTGGTACTATCCTAACGCCGTGATGCCGTTCAGAGGACTTCTTGAGAGCGAGGCTTATGCCCACGCAATGCTTTGCGACCTGCTGTCTAGTGAATATGTCGGTTCTGCCGCCCTTCGACGGGCTCAGGGACCGGCGGGCTCTTCTTCGGTCACTGAGCCTGTCGAAGCGACCTCCACAACTGAGGAGACCTCCGCAACCAAAGTGACCGCAAAACAAATCGCCGACGGCATCCGTCTCTGGCTCATGCTCCAGAAAGAAACTCAGAAGTGGGACGAGGATCCCGCATTCGTGGATGCCCTCCAGTCTGTTCTGACCGGTCCGTCCGACATTCTTGCCACAAAGGTCGTGAGCCTCACTAAGACATATTCGACACCTTTCTCCAAAGTCAAGGCGGCGGGCAACGGCTTCTCCATCGAACGACATTTCTATAAAGAGGTAAGAGGAGAGGACGGAAAGGCTGGCCGTTTGGAGATATTCCCTGGAATGAAGGTCAGCGTCGGCGACAAGATCACCGCCGAGTATCAGATCTGGAGTCAGGAGAACCGCAGTTTCGTGAAACTGACCGCACCTCGCGAGGCCGCCTTCCGTCCTGTCAACCAACTTTCAGGGGCCTATGGTTGGTGGCTCCGTCCTCTTGCCGTGAACGGAATCTGGTCAGTGACCCCTCAAGGCTACAGGGATGTCAAGTCGGACCGCACTGAGTACTGGTTTGATGTCTATCCTGAGGACAAGACAACGGTGTCCGAAGAATTCTATGTCACTCAGGAAGGCATATTCACCGTTCCTGTCTTGACGATAGAATCTCTTTACGCACCTCATTACAGGGCTAACGGCGCGTTTCCCGGTGAGTTAAAGACTGTGGAATAATTGTTGACGGGAGATAGCACTCCATAATGTTTGAATGAAATGAAAGTTCATAAGAAGAAATCTTTGTTATTGTTTGGTTGCATGGTCCTTTTGGCCATTGGCTGTTCGGAAAGGGCTGCTTCCACTCCGGAATTGCTCCCTCTCCCACAAGAAGTGGTGTGGTCAAAGGGCTCATTCCATAAATCTGAGGTGAGTTTGTCGGGGAACTCTTCCGTGGTCGGAATTGTGCGGGAGTGGCTTGACGCAACCGAAATCATGTGCTCTGACAGAGCTTCCGGAAAGGTGGACGTGCTTTTGGTTGACCGTGTGGACCGAGCTGTCGTCAATCAGGATGAGGCATACACCATAGCCGTTTCTCCTGATGCCATCCGTATAGAGGCTGTCACTGACAAAGGCGTGTACTGGGCGGTTCAGACATTGCGACAATTGGCGGATGTCTCAGGACATGGCGTAAGGGTCCCTTGCTGTGAGATCACAGATTGGCCGGCCTTCAGAATCCGAGGCTTTATGCACGACACTGGACGCTCGTACATAAGTCTGGAGGAAATCAAGCGCGAGATTGATATGCTCACACGCTATAAGATCAATACTTTTCATTGGCATCTGACCGAAAATCAGGCTTGGAGGCTTGAAAGCAAGATTTATCCGCAGCTCAACTCACCGGAGAATATGACACGCTACCCGGGAGGTTGCTACACTCAGGAACAAGTCCGTGACTTTCTGGATTTCTGCCACCGTCATAATGTTCTCGTGATTCCGGAAATAGACATGCCAGGGCACAGCGCGGCGTTTACCCGAACTTTCGGATGCGATATGCAAAGCCGGAAAGGAAAAGGAATCCTCAAGGAACTGCTTGCCGAGGCGTGTGATCTGTTCGCTGATGAGCCCTACTTCCATATAGGCACTGATGAGGTACATTTCACGGACCCCGATTTCGTCCCGGAGATGGTCGCTTTGGTGCGCTCGAAGGGTAAGAAAGCCGTCTCTTGGAGTCCTGGCTGTGAATATGCGCCCGGAGAGATCGATGTGGCTCAGCTTTGGAGTTACATGGGCAAGGCCAAGCCAGGGATTCCGTCCATAGACAGCAAGTTCCGCTATGCGAATCATTTTGACCTGTTCGGAGACATCGTGGCTGTCTATAACAGCCGGATCTGCAATGTTGAATATGGCAGCGAGGATGCCTTGGGCACCATCATGGCCGTGTGGAATGACCATAAACTGCCTGATGAGCATAATGTGCTGTTACAGAACGCTTTCTATCCGTACATGCTGGCCATCGCCGAACGTTCGTGGTCAGGCGGTGGCAGTGAGTACTTTGACGGTGACGGAGTCATCCTTCCTGATGAATCAAACCCTGTCTTTAAGCGATTCGCTGATTTCGAACGCCGTATGCTTTGGCATAAGGACAACGTCCTTACGGGTGAACCTTTCCCTTATGTGAGGCAGACCAACGTTCATTGGGCGGTGACTGACGCGTTCCCTAATGAGGGGGATCTTTCCCGTTCTTTCCCACCGGAGGAAGGAATCGCTGAGAAATACACTGTCGGTGGCAAGGATTATTTCACGCATCGTGTCACAGGGGCGGGAATATACCTGCGTCACTTCTGGAGCCTATGGTATCCCTTCCCGGCTTTGTTCAAGGATCCTGTCGAGAACAGCACGGCTTATGCTTACACATGGGTGTATTCACCAATGACTCAGGATGTTGGTATGTTGGTGGAGTTTCAGAACTATAGCCGTTCTGTAAACGATGTCCCCCCACCAGAGGGGCATTGGGACTATCGTGGAAGCCGGATCTGGCTGAATGATCGTGAATTGTTTCCACCGGTATGGACGAACTCACCGGATGTGAGAAGCCCTGAGATTGACCAAGGCAATGAGAATTGTACCGCCCGCCCGCCGCTTCCTGTCCATCTTGACAAAGGTTGGAACAAGGTTTTCATGAAATTGCCGGTCGGAAAGTTCACGACCCCGGAGGTTTGGCTGGTCAAGTGGGCGTTCACGGCGGTGTTTGTCACACCGGACGGAAGCCGTGCGGTGGACGGCCTTGTTTATTCCCCGGATAAATCAAAGTGACGCTTGTCTTATGATGAAAAGATTATTGTGGCTCACCGCCTTGTCATTGCTGTCGATGACGTTGTCCGCCTCGGATTCGTTGAGAGTCCATAACCCTAATGTGCCCATTCTGTTGGATCGCTTTGATAATGTCTTGTTCAAGATCCGTGTGCCTGACGCCAAGCCGGGAGATGTCCTTGAATCCGTTACTGTGGAGTTTGACGTCGCAACAGATTTGAAATCAATCGCCGAACTGCGTCTTTTCTATTCGGGAACGGAATCCGCGCGGAGCCAAGGACTGCGTTTCAGCCCGGTGGAATATATTTCCGCCCATAATGTGTGGAACACACGTTCCGCCAACCCATCATATTCAACGCTTCAGGAACAGACATCGAAGATAGGCCGCAAGGTGGATCTTCATTCCCGTCAGCCGATGGTCGAGGGGATCAACTACTATTGGGTCAGTGTCATGATGGAACCGGACGCATCCCTTTTGACTGAGTTGGGCGCTCGTGTGACCGGGATTGTGATAAACGGGAATATGGTCCCGTTTGCATGTGACACGTGTGATGTCATCCGCAGGGTTGGCTATGGTGTCCGCCACGCAGGCGATGACCATTCGATGGCATACCGCATTCCAGGACTGGTCACGACCAACTCCGGAACTTTGATCGGTGTCTACGATGTGCGTTGGAACAGCAGTGTTGACCTTCAGGAGCGCGTTGACATCGGGGTGAGCCGCAGCACGGACAAAGGTCAGACTTGGGAGCCGATGCGCTTGGCGATGTCGTTCGCGGATGCGGGAGGACTGCCGTCAGGTCAGAACGGAGTCGGTGATCCGGCGGTGCTTGTGGACGAACGCACCGGAACTGTCTGGGTGGTCGCTGTCTGGACCCATGGCATGGGTAATGGCAGGGCATGGACGAATTCGATGCCCGGAATGGATCCGGGGGAGACTCCTCAGTTGATGCTCGTCCGCAGCGATGACGACGGACGCTCTTGGAGCAAGCCGATAAACATCACGCGGCAGGTTAAGAATCCGTCCTGGTGCTTCCTTCTGCAAGGCCCCGGCCGGGGAATCACTATGCGCGACGGCACATTGGTGTTTGCTGTCCAGTTCATTGACAAGGACAGAATGCCGCACGCGGGCATAATGTACAGCAAGGACCACGGCGAGACATGGCATATTCATAATCCGGCCCGCTCCAACACGACGGAGGCGCAGGTGGCTGAAGTCGAGCCTGGGGTGCTGATGCTGAATATGCGGGACAACCGTGGCGGGTCGCGCGCGGTGATGACAACACGTGATTTGGGACAGACATGGACCGAGCACGTGTCACACAGGACTTCTCTTCGTGAGCCGGTTTGTATGGCCAGTCTGATCGCGGTTCCAGCCAGGAAGAACGTATTGGGGAAGGACATCCTTCTGTTCTCCAACCCGGACACGATTGATGGTCGTCACGACATCACGATAAAGGCCAGTTTGGACGGTGGTGCGACATGGCCTTATAAATTACTGCTCGATGAAGGTGACAGCTGGGGCTATTCGTGCCTGACAATGATTGATTCCCAGACTGTTGACATTTTGTATGAGTCAAGCGCGGCCCATATTGCCTTCCAGGCTGTGAGGTTGGAGGATATTGTCAAGTGAGGCTTAAAATCATTAAAAACGATAAAACTTCAAAAAAAATGTTAAAAAAGTTTGCGGTAATCAAAAAAAGTAGTACCTTTGCATCACCCGAACGATGAACGACGGGACAACGATTCGGGAGCTTAGCTCAGTTGGTTCAGAGCGTCTGCCTTACAAGCAGAGGGTCGGGGGTTCGACTCCCTCAGCTCCCACAAAAGACTTCTTCAGAAATCCTGAAGAAGTCTTTTTCTATAAGTAGCCCACGTGTTGTGTTGGGGTATCTTTCGAAATCGAAAACCTACAAATGATTGTAAGGATTTCGCCAAATAGCTATATTTGCATATTCATAAAATTCTATAGCCATGCGTAAGATTGTTTTTCTGTTGACAGCCGCGATGCTTTGCGTCTCTTGTTCCGAACAGTTCAATGCCGCTTATCTCCTTTCTGGGGGCGCGAAGGTGGCGCAGGCCGCCACCCTGTCCGACGCGCAGATTCAGTCTTATGTCAGCCAGTATGTGCAGAAGCTTGACACGGAGAATGCTGTTCTTCCGGAGAGCAGTCCATACGTCAAGAGGGTCAGGAAGATGACTTCTGGCATCACATCGGTGAATGGAATCCCGCTTAATTTCAAAGTTTACAAGACAAACGAAGTGAACGCTTTTGCTTGCGCGGACGGAAGCGTAAGGATATATTCAGGACTTTTGGACGCGATGACTGATGATGAGGCTCTTGGTGTCGTTGGCCACGAGATCGGCCACGTTGCCCTCAAGCATTCAAAGATGCAGTTCAAGCAGGCTCTTCTCACTTCTGCTCTCAGGGATGCCGTTGTGTCCACGGGTGGGACTGTCGCTGTTCTGACCGCATCACAGTTGGGTGATCTTGGCGAGGCATTGATGAGCGCGAGTTTCTCAAGAAAGCAGGAAACCGCGGCTGACGACTACGGCTATGACTTTCTGAAAAGCGCCGGCAAGAATCCTTGGGCTATGGCTATGGCTTTCGAGGAACTTCAGAGACTTTCCAGCGGTGGCACGGCTTCAGGCACCCAGGCCGCTTCCGGATCTTCTGTAGGGCAGCTGTTCTCGACCCATCCGGCCACTGCGGACAGAATCTCAAGGATGTCAGACAGAGCCACCAAGGACGGCTACAAGAGACCTTCCAAGTGATCAGCGTAAGTTTTTGTTCTCGGCCACGGTGAATCCCACAGAAAGGGAATTTCCTGAATCATCGACGGCTGTGACCGTGTGTCTGCCTGGTGTCGGCTTCAGTGTCATCAGGTGAATAATCTGGGTCTGTCCGACATATTCATTGTCCAGATGCCAGAAAACATTGGCGTTCGTGGTCCTGTGTGCAAGATTGAAGGTTATTCCTGCAATTGACCCGTCCAGTTGTCGCGGAATGTAGATCACGGCTCCGCTTTCCGGGTAAATGAATTCCATGGGAGAGCCTCCCTCCTTGCTTTTGGACACATAAGGAACATATTCAGGGTGGTGTTGTTTGTAGTACCATTCCATCGATGGAGGCAGGATGAATGTGCGGACTCCGTCAACGACTTTATGATATGGGCACGGTTCGCTCCTTACCGATTTGCGCGGCAGCATCAGTGTGTCGGAACTCTCGCAGTTCACTCCCTTCAGGCAGCCGGACTCCCGGCAGACCTCAGCGACAATGTAATCACCATAGACAGGCTCTTTGAACCATCCGTTCCGGGAATATTCACTGTCGTATTCCTTGATTGGAAGGAGATTGAATATGTCAAACATCACCGGTCCTGCCGTGCGCGCTCCTGTCAGTCCCGGCACACCCTGTCCTTGGGCGTTGCCTGCCCAGACTCCGACAGCGTAGTCGGCTGTCACTCCGACGGCCCACGCATCTCTGAATCCGAAGCTGGTTCCGGTTTTCCATGCCACTTTATTGACGGATCCGATCAGGCGCCAGTCGATTTCGTCAGGTCTGTTCACTTCTTTCAACGCGTCGAATGTCCACCATAATGCACATTTGTCTTTCAGTGGAAAATTGTACAGCATGTCACCTTTGGAAATATGCAATGTGTCTGCGCTTTGATAGGACGCGGAAAGTCTTGAATATATTGACGTTATGTCTCCGAGTGTGCCTTCCGCGCCACCGAGTATGAGTGAGAGACCGTAATGAGAGGCACTCCCGTTCAATGTGGTCATTCCGCATTTCCTGAGAATATCCAGAAATTTAGCCACTCCGAACTTGCGTAATAGATGCACTGACGGTACATTGAGTGATCTGGCGAGCGCTTCCGAGGCCGGAACGGCTCCGTAGAACTGCCTGTTGAAGTTCTGTGGAGAGAAACCGTTTATGTTGATCGGGACATCGGGCAGGAGGGAGTTCGGCAAGATTTCTCCTTCTTGAAGCAGGGCGCAGTACAGCAGAGGCTTCAGAATGCTGCCGGTGCTCCTTGGCGCACGGATGATGTCCACCTCGCTACCCGGACGTTTATGGTCGGGATTAGCGTTTCCGATGTATGCCAAAGTCTCGCCGGTCCGCACGTCCTCCACGACAGCGGCAAGGTCGTGGATCCCCGTTTGGGAAAACTCGTTGTTCCATTGGTCGGCAACAGCCTGAACCTGTTTTTGCAGATGAATGTCGATTGTTGTGCGGATCCTCTTGCCGGGACGTGTTTTCCAGTAATATTCGGTCAGATGATGCGCTTCCTGCGGCAGCGCCACCGGTTCACCGGGAAGTGGTTCATCGCACGCAAGCACTAAGTCCAGCGAGTCTATATGTCCGTGCCGGTAGAGAGAGCCCAGCAATCTGTTGCGTTTCTCAAGCAGTCTTGTCCTGTTTTTCCCGGGATGGATTTCACCAGGGGAGTTCGGAAGAACGGCAAGGGTGGCGGCCTCTCCCCATGTAAGCTCGTCCGGAGGTCTGCCGAAATACCGCCAAGACGCGGCTTCCAGTCCGACGACATTTCCGCCGAAAGGAGCATGTGATGCGTAAAGGCCGATGATCTCATTCTTACTGCACCTTAGTTCCAGCCTCGTTGCAAGGATCGCCTCGATGATTTTCTGGCCGATGTTCCGTTCACGCCCCCTGGACATTCTTATGACCTGCATAGTGATGGTGCTGCCTCCACTGGTCACGTGGCCGGCTTTGATGTTGCCTGCGGCTGCACGTGCTATAGAAACAGGATTCACGCCGGGATGGTATGCGAACCATCTGTCCTCGAACTCAATGAGGGCGGTCATGAATTTTTCGGGGACAGTGTCGGATGGCGGGAAACGCCATTGCCCATCGTTGGCTATCCTGGCGCCAAGCAACTCTCCATTCCTGTCCGTGACGACAGTTGAATAGCTTGTGCCTTTAAACAAATCTTTGGGCAGGCAGAAAATGTATGCGGCCAAAAGGGCGATGACGGAGCCACCGACAATTCTTGACCGCAACTTCTTACACATAATTTATTCCGTGACTTTCGCTGTGCCGGAAGCTGTGTTCGCGCTGACGCGTGGGTCGTACATGGCCTCGCATTTCACGGCAGGAAGTATGAATTCGCCTTGGTATGATGCGTGTGCCTTGATCCTGAATGTCTTGCTGGCACCTTTCGGAAGGTCGAAGAACCAGATCGCACGGTCATCCCTGATGTCGCGATAGCTGAATGAAGCCTTGGAATTATCACCTCCATAGAGTCTGTCGTTCACAATCTCCCAGCCAGAAGGAATCATTCCTGTAAGAGCAAGATTGTCGTAATCCCTCACTCCGCTCGTGTTGCCGACGGTGATGGCTATCGTGAAGTCTGTTCCCTGCTTGATGCTGCGAGGGTCCAGACTCTTTCCTGTCAAGGCGCTGTAGTTGACCCGCAGACTCAGCCCGCTCGATCTGGCTTCGACTTTGTCACCGAACTCCGGAATGACAGACGTGAT
Source organism: uncultured Bacteroidales bacterium (assembly GCA_934725285.1). GTDB lineage: Bacteria > Bacteroidota > Bacteroidia > Bacteroidales > UBA932 > Cryptobacteroides. The sequence goes on from CAKVBK010000018.1 coordinate 19,536, forward strand.
CAAAGTCGCGTAGAGATTCCCGTTCATCTTGTTGGTGATATCGATATTCCCACATTCGGTATCCACCATTGCATGCCCTATTGATTTGGCACTTTTTACCGTGGTCGTGGCGTCTCCCTGTTTAATCTCGGCGGAAATTGTGTCGGTGCCCGTTTTCCTTGCGAGATCTTTCATGGAGCAGGTGGCGAAAGCGATCTCCTGTGTGGAGTACCATCCTCCAGCGATAGCATCGGCGATTTCCTGAGCGACATCCATAGCCTCAGGCAAGGCGTCATTGAGAACCAACGCGCCGAGGGCCACAGCCTTGTCCCTTACCGGAGATCCGAATGTCCTGCCAGTCTCCGGATAATCGGAAAAGTCTGTCTTAAGTCCGGTGATGATTTCTCCGGCCACGTTTTTTTTGCCTGCCGCGGCGTAGGTGGCCGCAAGCATCCAAGCAGCCTGATCGGAAAGGGTCTCACTTTCCCTCAGTCTGTTCATCGCTCCGCTTTCAACCTCACTGTTCATGGCAAGAGTGTACAGCCTGTAAGCTTGCTCAAGATCCCCCATGCCTCCATTGTCAGAATTACGGTAGTCCTGCACGTTTCTCTTTTGAAATCTTGACCAGCTGGCCAGCACACCCTTGCTGACACTGAATCCGTTTTGTGACGCGGAGATCATGAACTGCCCGGCCATGGAACTTACCCATCCGTTGGCATCCGTGTCGCCTGGCCAATAGACGAAGCCTCCGTTGCCAAGCTGTCGTTGGTACAACTGCTGGAGCAGCTCTGGAATCATCATGCCGATTTCCTTCTGTTTGTCTTCCGGAAGCATATTCATGATCGCCAGAAGGCTGATTCCCTTCGCTGAGATTTGCTCTGTGCAATTATAGGTGTAGCTTTTCAGGAACGTGAATATCCCACCGCAGTCAACCGACGGAAATCCGGTCAGCTCCAATGTGGCCCACTGGTTGTCATCTGTCTTGAAAGGAGTGAAGCCAAAATGCTTGGTCGCATCCTTCCCGATCATCGCCCTCGTCACAGAGATGACCGGCGGGTTAGGAGTGCGGACGTTTATGGTGATCTTTTCGCTAGCCTTGTGCCCGTTGCCGTTGGCTGTGACGGTCACTGTCGCGGTGCCGGTACCAATGGCCTCAAGGTTGAATCTGGCCATCTTGTCTCCCGGTTTGCTGAACTGTACAGTTGTCTTGGAATCCCCGCTGATCCTCAGAGGTCCGTCAACATTTACGCTGACTTCCGCGTTCCTGACACCGTCCTCAAGCGCGAAGACATTGACGGGCATCACGACCTTCTCGTCTGTCCCGATGACTCTCGGCAGGGTAGGGAGAACCATGAGCGGCGACCTCACAGGAACAGTCTTCTCCGCATTGCCGTACGCTCCGTCCCTTGCGGCCACGAGCATCACCCTGACACTGCCAACGTACATTGGTAGCTTGACCTTGTGTGTCGCCGAACCGTTCTGCAGAGAGAATGGACCTATGTACTTGACAATAGCGTTGAATCTGTTGTCCTTTTTGGCGCCCATGATGAGATTTTCGTCTCCTCCTATGCTGAACATCGGAGAGAATCTGCCGCTGTAAGCCCCGATTACATCATCGTAGAGGTCCCATGTACTTACACCAAGCGCTTCCCTGGCGTACATCGAGTTCCACGGGTCAGGAGTCTTGAATGATGTGAGATCCAGAAGCCCTTCATCCACAATGGCCAAAGTGTAGGTCATAGGCTTGCCGTTCTTCTCTCTGACTTTGATCTTGAATTCTTCCTCCGGACGAAGCACATCCGGCATGGTGATGACTGGCTCAAGGTGTGATTCCTTGTCGTTCACCAAGACCGGCCGTACACCATATAGTCTGATCGGCATGTCGTTTTCAGCCCTTTCGTGCGGTTGCACAAGGGTGATGTGAATATAGAAATTCGGCGTCATTTCCGGTGTCACCTTGAATGAGTATGTCACGTCGCCATCGCCCGAAGTCTTTACCCATTCACGCGCGATGACCTTCCTTGAATTTTCAAGAGAGACAAGCGCCTGTCCCTTTGATGCCGCGGGAATATAGACGGTCACCTTTTCACCCACCTCGTAGGATTCCTTGTCGGTAGAGAACGACAGCATTGTCAAAGCATCGGGATCAGTCTTGCTGGATCTGCCTTTGTAGGCCGGCCAGTCCACATAGATGATGTCTCCGGACGTGTGACCGCTTTCAATGTCCGTCACGAGCACAAGGTAACGTCCCCATTCAGGATAGTCCACCCTGAATGGAATGATGCCGTCTCCTTTGGCCGGCTTGATCATGCCGGATGCCATTATGTTGGCTGACGGGCTGTTCACATAAGAATCAAGGCTCTCGCTGCGGCTTTCCCACCACCAGCTCCATTTCATCTTGTAGATAGTGTACTTAAGATTGTGTCCGTTCATTCTTGCGCCGTCCTTGTCCACAACGGCGACATTGATGCTGTAATCATTGTCCGTCTCCAGATAATGGCCGTTTCCTTCTTTCGGGATCTTCACACCGACGTATGATGAATATGGAGAATAAGGAACAGACAGCGAATTGAAGCTTACATCACCGCCTTGCTCTTCGACAGTGGTGACGATGTCGGCTCGCAGCATCCCTGGAGCGTTTTCCGCTGATGGCATCGCAACATTGACCTTAGCCTGGCCGTTTGTGTTCAGTCTTGTGTCGACCAACCTGTGTTCGCTTGCGCTGAAGTCCGACAACGGGCTGGAAAAGATGTATCCATCATAGCCTTTGAATGTGGAGACACCCTGTCGCAGTGTCATGTTCACTTTCACCGCCAATCCCGCCGCAGGAGGCCCTGTCAGCCAGTCCGCGGACACGCGGACCGGAACATTCCGTCCGCCGTCAAGAGTCTTGTCTTCCAGATCAAGATTGATCTTCACCCGGTTGGGTTTGATGCTCTCGATCCTGAACGGTTTGTGGAACGTCGCTCCTCCTATCTTGAAGTAGGCGTGCCATATTCCTGTAGGATCCTCGTCTTTTGTTGGAACTGTAAACGCATAGAATCCGTTCTTGGCGCTTGTGTTGATCTGCTTGGTGTAAAACTGCCCCTGTGGAGTGTACAACTCCATTACAGACGGATGGTTGTCCGGAATCTTGTTTTCCTTGTCTTCCAGAATCATCGTGACGTGAAGTGTGTCACCTGGTCTCCAGACACCTCTTTCACCATAAACAAATGCTTTCAGTCCCTTTTCCAGTACCTTGCCTCCCACATCGAACCTGCTGAGGGACTTCTGTTCGCCTTCTGTGACTTTCAGGTAACTGGTCGAGCCACCTCTCTTGGCGACAACCACGAAAGGCTTTCCGGAAAGCTGCACTTCTGCCATTCCGTCAGTGCCAGTCTTGGCATATCCGATCTCCTTGAGCTGATAGCTGTAGACATAAAGCTCGGCGTTGAACACAGGAGTCGCCTCGATGATGTCGCTTACGCTGACCCAAAGTCTGTCCCCTCCGGCGTACTTGGCGATCACTCCGAGATTGGATGTGAGCAGGTTGATGGCAGGAAACCGGTCGTCTTCCATATAGTATGTGGGTTTGAGAGGATTGTCCCTGTCCTTCCAGTTATATTCCTCCCAATTATAGAACCCATCATAGTAATAAGGTGACGGGGTGTCCCATTCATTGTTGTCTTTATCCGTGATTCCCTCGGCGGAGATGTTTACCATCTTGTCGGAAGGAGTCCCGCTTTTGAAAGAATCGTTTTTGCCATAGACTGAATATTCCTGTTTGAATGAGATTCTTATTCGGTAGATGGCCCCGGGCTCCTGCCTGAAAAGGCCTGAAAGATCGACCGAATAATCCTGCCATTTGTGCAGGTTCTTTGACGGGTCTGAGTCCAGACGCACGCAACGCTTATAGACAAGCCGTCCGCACCTGCGGAGCGAATTGTCGCCGGAAAGGTTGTTGTCCTGCAGGAACATCAGCACATTCTCCTCGTAGATCTGGATGACTCTGATGTCCACGGCATTGAGATTCACGGCTTTGAACGGAAGAATCAATTCCTTGGAATTCGGGAGTATCGTCCCGCTGATCGGGATCTCGACCGCCGGTTTAACCTCAGTGGAAGAGAATTTCTTTGAATATTCCTGCCCGAGCCTTGTTCCGTCGTGGCTGCTTACAGCGCTTGAAATCCTGAGTGTAAGTGGTTGATCCTCCGGATTCTCGTAGAACACCTTGACGTGGGCGTTCTCCGCCTGAATGTAACTGCGTCCCACTCCTTCCAGGGTGAACAGACCGGAATTGTCGCTCACATCCTCCAGAGCCTCCGTGAAATAGATGTCGATGTACGGATCATTCGCCTCCACCCTTTCTGCGCTGAGTACTTTGAAGTCATTCATCGCAGGTATTCTGATCTCCAGCTTTGAGTCTGTCACGAATCCTGTGTCCCCTGGCTTCAGGCTGATTCTCAACGTCCTGTCTTTTGTGTCCCTCGGCAATCCGATGATCTCGAAATGATAGTTGAGAGGATCCGTTCCGGCTGTGACACTGACTTCCGCGCTTTTCTCCGGGTAGTCATATTCAAACATCTTCTGCACCTTGTCCAAAGGAAGCTCCTCTGTCAGGGAGATTGTGCCTTCAATGCTGGCCCTTTCTGGTGATGCGGCAGTTATTGTGATCTCATTCAATGAGAGCACGGCTTCCTTTATGGCCACAAGGAACTTGAACGAGAATTTCTTGAACTTTCTGTCACCTACTTTCTGAATCTTATCCAACCGGAGCTTTCCAGTGTAGGATTGTCCGGGTTTGAGAGCTCCTGTCTCGGGGATGAATTCTATCGTGCTGTGCGACAACCACCTGGCTGTGCCTTTTACTGATGGTGTGAACGTCAATATTCCATCTTTGAGATCAGTGCCGGCAGTGGCCTCCGGAATATCAGAGGCAAGTTCCACACGGATTGTGGATTTGTCGGAGATGACTCCACCTGTGTACGCTTTTATGAAGGTGGCGAACTCTGTGCTTTGTCCCTTGCTCTTGCCGAAGCGGCTGCAGGAAGAGCTGGTCAGGAATAGTATGGCCATTGACAGAATGGCGAGGATGTTTTTTGTCGAAATCCTGAAGTTCATATACCTTATATTATATAGGTGTGACCGGTTGTTCTTGTCGGAAGCAACCTGCCTTTATTCAAAGGCGCGATCTTGTTCCATGGACATCAAATTTAGGAATTCTTTTCGGTATATTCAATATTCTGCCATAATTTGCGCCGGTGTGACAATTTGTCAGCATTGTGGCGGTGGCACAGCCTTTGATTTGAGTCACAGCGTCTCCGGAGTGAGCCGGAGCGTAGATTTAAAAACATTTAAAAACTTTATATCATGATCAAACCATTGGCAGACAGA
>CAKVBK010000019.1 GCA_934725285.1 uncultured Bacteroidales bacterium
GGCTTTTCTTTAGCCCTGACCTTGTCCACGTCCTCCTGAACCAGAGGCACAAGGCTCTCGAATGTCATTCCGCTCCAGAGTTTCTCCGACAGCCAGTTCTTCATGTTGGCGTTGGTGAATCCCAGCACGGCGACCTTCAGTCCGCCTTTCTTGTAAATCTTGTACAAAGGGAAATACGGCTTTCCGTTGTCGGTGCGGATGGCGTTGCCTGCCAGAAACGGAATTCCGTAGGACTCAAGATCTCGTGCGATGCGGTCATAGACCTTATGGCCAGTCTCGATGTCGTGGTTGCCGACGGTGATGGCATCGTAGCCCATGTAGGCCGCCAGACGAGGATAGACGTGAGGCGAAAGAGTATCGACATAGTTGAAGTAGTACGTGGCGTTGTCTCCCTGAAGGCAGTCCCCGGCGTCAACCAGCAAGACATTATCCGCTCCGGCCACCGACCGGACGCTGTCCACGATGGTCTTGACGGCAAAGAGCGACTTCTTCACTCCTCCACCGACGTAGGTGGAATCGAAATAGCATCCATGCACGTCGTTGGTAGTCAGAATCTGGAGGACATAGTCCCCGTCCTTGGGTCCCGAGCCGCAGCCGGCCAGCAAAAATCCGGCGGAAGCGACGGCGATGATAGACTTGAATATTCCTTTCATACCTTATAAATATATTTCAAAATTCCTTTGTCTGCGTGAGCCGCCCGAAGCCTTGGCCGCCTTCTTGGAGTTCATAGCGCGCCCAAGGTCAAAAATGACGCTCAGCTTTTGCTGGCTGCCATGAAATCCGTCACCGGTGAAATGGAACACGGCGGAAAGCCTCAGACGCATGAAATCAGCGATGTATGGCTGCCAGTAAATCTCCGCCCGGTCATAAAATCCGGAATGCCTCCAACTCCCGCCTTGGTCACTGATCCGGTAGAACGGACTTCCGGCGTACAGATCCGGCCCAAGCATATTTCCGCCAGCGTCTATAGTGAAGTAGTACGGCATCTGCCCTGTACCATAGTAGGAGTCATTCAGGACACCCAGTTTCTTGTACCCGAGGTTCAGCGTCAGCAACCCGCCGAACGCCGGCTCAAGCCCCGTCTCGTTGATCCTGTCCTGATGTATTCCTTGAATATAGCTGAGTTTGGCGTTCCAACGAAGGTCTCTCCTCCCTGCGGTCAGCGACACGAAAGGCGAGACAAGGACATTGTCCACCACGCCCTTGTATTCAAGAGTGTTGGCGAAGTGGTACATGGTCGCGGTCCATCCGGCGCGCAGGAAATCTCCCGCAAGGACGTAATTGCCGTAAGTGAATATCTGGAATCGCTCCCTGCGCCCGTGTCCGATCATCCCCATCCAGTCCAGACCGGCCTCGCAATAGCCTTTACGGGTCTCATACTTCAGAAGCAAGCCTTCTATGTTATTGTCATAGAATTGGTTCACATCGGAGATAAACAGAGACGGGACCAGATCGGTCTTAACAGGATCCTCCGACCAGTCGGGATGGCCGGAACCGAAAACGGAATTCCGACGCGGGAATATTCCCGCCACAAGATTGAACCTCTCACTTCCGCGCCGGCTTTCAAGGCCGTACCAGAACGTCATCTCACGGAATAGCCCTATGTTCTGAAGATCCTTGTCGCTCTCGGACACCGGAGCCTCGCCCATATTCTTCATCACGTCTATTCCGAGCGTCAACCGATGGGAAAAACGTCCGCCTTCCACCTTGACGCCGACCGACGGAGTCAGCCTCGCGGCGTGGACTGTGCCGGATGTCTCGAACTTGTTGTCAGAGCCGTCATATTCCCGGTTGTCAAAATAGTACTGGAAATCAGCTCCGTAGGTAAAGGAGACCTTTTGTTGGGCACGGGCGGCCAAAGCCGATGCCAGAAGCAGTGTCATTACAATTATGTTCTTTCTCATATTCATTGGCCACGTAAGGAAAAATTCCGCCTTCGAGGCATTAATGCAAAATTACTGAATATTTTGTAATTTCGCACCCGTATGGAAGGACTCAAACTACAGACTCCGGTGGAAGCCGGCCGAAGCAAAGTCAGCATCTCGCTGAAAGACAAGATATTCGTGCTCGGAAGCTGCTTCGCCGACAACATCGGCAGGAAAATGGTGGATCTGGGGTTCGATGTCTGCGTCAACCCGTTCGGGACCATCTACAACCCCGTCTCGGTCTGCAATTCCATCGCGCGTCTGTCCTCAGGTGTCCCGTTCACCGAGAGCGAGTGCGTCCAGATGGGCGCCGGAGCCGGCCTTGTCTGCTCTTTCAGCCACCACACCTCCTTCGCCCGCCGCACAGAAGGCGAGTTCCTGAATGTCGCCAACACGGCTCTGGAGGAAGCCTCGCGCCGCTGGAAAGCCGCCTCCAAAGTCATCATAACCCTCGGCACAGCGTGGATCTATGAATATGCCCGCTCGGGTGAGGTCGTCTCGAACTGTCTAAAAATCGATGCGAAAGAGTTCTCCCGCCGCAGACTTTCCGTCCGTGAGTCTTCGACGCTGCTTATGAATATGATCGCCCGGCATCCGGACAAGGAGTTCATCTTCACGGTCTCCCCTATCCGCCATCTCAAAGACGGAGCGCACGGCAACCAGCTGAGCAAGAGCACGCTCCTGCTTGCTTTGGACGAGGTTTTGGCAAAGTTTCCGGACCGCTGTGACTATTTTCCGGCCTATGAGATCGTGCTCGACGAGCTTCGGGACTACCGCTTCTATTCCCCCGACATGGTTCATCCTTCGGAGCAGGCCGTGGACTACCTCTGGAACAGGTTCGTGGGGTTCGCCGTTCCTTCGGCCGAGATCACGGAACTTGATGCAAGGCGCAAGGATTTTCTGCGCTCGCAGCATCGCCCTATTCATAAATAAATTAATGCGTTAATCGTTTTTATGTTTGCATATTCAAGCAAATAGGCGACAAATTTCTTTGATTTTTCAACCTAAAACGTTAAATTTGCGTCACTTGATTCTAAGCGCACCAAACTACGCCGTCAAGATTACCACCAAAGGGGAGAAATTTAACAAACCAACAGTTAATACAAAACCATTAGTAAATGAAAAAGAATCGCACTTACAGAGTAAACGCCTTTCTCATGATGCTGTTGGCGGGATCGCTGTCATTCAGCGTTGCCGCTGCCGCCTCTGAGTCCGGCCTACTGCCCGCGGCGGCCGCTCAGCAGCAGCCCGTCAAGGGAACGATCGTCGATGTCAACGGCAACCCGATTCCGGGTGCAAGCGTGATGATCCCTGGCACAACGACAGGAACCGTCACCCTGGTTGACGGAACATTCTCACTCAACATCGCCGAAGGCACCACCGTCGAAGTCGGCTGCCTCGGCTACACTACCGTAAAGATCAACGCCAAGAACGGCATGAAGGTCGTCCTCAAGGAGGACAGCGAATATCTTGACGAGGTTGTCGTTGTCGGTTTCGGAACGCAGAAGAAAGTCAATATGACCGGAGCTGTGGCAGCGGTTGACGTTGACAAGACATTCGGAAGCAAACCTATCACGGATGTGTCCAAGGGTCTCCAAGGCGTTGTCCCTGGCCTCAACATCACGTACACGTCAAATGATATGGGCACGACTCCTACTATGAAGATTCGTGGAACCGGCTCCATCAATGGCGACAACACCCCGCTGATTCTCCTCGATGGTGTGGAAGTGCCAGACCTGTCCTTCGTCAACCCTGACAACATCAAGAGCATATCCGTTCTCAAGGATGCCGCCTCAGCCTCCATCTACGGATCACGAGCCGCCTGGGGTGTCGTCCTCATCACTTCCAAGGATGGTTCAGCGGTAAAAGACAAGGTCTCCATCACATATTCCAACAATTTCTCCTGGAACCAGCCAATCGGTCTGCCTAAGTACATCACAGACAAGGAAGGCATCCTCGCTCAGCTTGAGGAAGGCATCCTCGCTCAAAAGAACACCGACGGAAAGGACATCGAGGCGTTCGGTATGTACTACAACAAAATGGCTCCGGGAATCACCAAATGGTTTGACAATTACAGCGGCAACCTCGACAATCCTGTGTACACATACGGAGAGGATTGGGAGATCATCGGCGGCACACCATACTATTACAGGGTTTCCGACCCTAACAAGGAGATGTTCAAAACATCATTCTCGCAGACTCATAATCTGAGCATAAACGGCAACACCGGAAAGACCAACTACAATATAGGCCTCGGCTACACCAAAAATGAGGGCAACCTCAAAGCCGCGAAGAAGAATGACATCGAGCGTTACAACGTCAACATTTCCACAAACAGCCAGATCAAGGATTGGCTCAACATCGGAACCAAGCTTATGTACGTGGAAAAGGAATTCGAGTACCCTAACGGCTACGAGACCAGCAACGGCACTTCTAATATGCTTTATTATGTTATGCGTTTCCCTACATTCTTCCCGTTCGGCATCTCAGACGGCAGCAAGCTGCCTGACGGCACTTACGCAAGTGCGAAGGCCGCGACCGGAGAAGGCTTGTATTTCCGTCACGGAAACGGATATCTGGCCAACAGGGATGTATGCTCGTCCAACGATCAGTATCTTTCCCTTGGCGGAAACATCAGAATCAACATCGCCCCGGGTCTGTCTTTCTACGGAGACTACACACGCGGCCGCTACAACTATGAGAACAGGAGCATTCAGACTCCATTCTCTGTCGCCAACTGGTCATTCCCGTCAAAGTACACATTCCCGACCGATAATATGAGCCGTGCGTTCGTCAGCAAAGTGATGAACACCTACAACGCCTACTTCGACTACATATTCAGCATCCGTGAATCCCACAACTTCGCCTTGAAGCTCGGTGCGAACGCTGAGGATTTCAAGTATGACAATCAGTCAATCTCTGTCAATGGTGTGATGTACCCTGACCTTCCTACCCTGAACCTTACCGAAAAGAACAAGGAAGCGACAGTCAATGAAGCTCTCAGGCACAGGGCCACCGCCGGTTTCTTCGGAAGGATCAACTACAATTACAAAGAGAAATATCTTCTTGAACTGAATGGACGTTACGACGGATCATCATCATTCCGTCCAGGGAAACAGTGGGCGTTCTTCTCTTCTGCTTCGGCCGGTTACAGAATCTCAGAGGAGAATTTCTGGCAGAACATCAAGCCTTATGTCCCTTCCCTGAAACTCAGAGGATCTTACGGCTCTGTCGGAAACCAGGCTCTTACCTCCTTCTATCCGTACATCCCTCTTATGGCTTCCGAGACTGTCAACTGGATCGGCACCGACCTCAACAAGAAGACCTCGGCTGAGACTCCTGACGCCATCAATGCGGATATGACGTGGGAAAAGATCCGCACATTGGATTTTGGATTTGACGCCGGATTCCTCAACAATGATCTGAACGTCACATTCGACTGGTATGTCAGAAGGAACATTGGTATGCTTGTCGCCGGAAACGAAATCATACGCTACGCTGGTATCGCCACCGCTCCTCTTGAGAACGGTGGTAACCTCAGGACAACGGGATGGGAGCTTCAGATTGACTACAACCACGCTTTCAGCAAGGACTTCGCCGTCTACGGGACATTCACAATGGCTGATTCCCGTTCCGAAATCACAAAGTGGAACAACACGACCGGAGCTCTCCAGAGTTGGTATGAAGGCAAGCAACTTGGCGAAATCTGGGGATTCGAGACCGACAGGTACTTCAACACTTCCGATCTGAACTCAGACGGCACCCTTAAGGAAGGAATTCCTGACCAGTCGTATCTGCAGAACGGCTCGTTCCGTTTCGGCGCCGGCGACATCAAATACAAGGATCTGGACGGCAGTGGCAAGATAGACAGCGGCAAGGGAACAATTGACGATCACGGAGACCTCAAGCGTATCGGAAACGCCCTCCCAAGATATGAGTACTCACTCCGCCTTGGCGCGATGTTCAAAGGCTTCGATTTCGAGATCCTCTTCCAGGGTGTAGGCAAACGTGATATGTGGACAAACTCCTCTCTCTTCATTCCTCACGCTGCAAGCGCCCAGATGAACATCTTCGAAAATCAGCTTGACTACTGGACAGAGGACAATCAGGACGCCAGATTCCCACGTCCTTACATCAACGCATCCCTCGGCTCACTTTCAGGACTTCCAGGAAACTCCGGCATCAACAACTATGCGCCTCAGACCAAGTACCTCAACAATCTGGCCTACCTGAGAGTCAAGAACCTGACCTTCGGATACACGATTCCTCAGAACATAACCAGAAAACTTTATGTAGAGAAACTCCGTGTTTACTTCAGCGCGCAGAACCTGCTTACATTCGACCACATTGACGGAATAATGGATCCAGAGGCTACCGGCGGAACCACAGCTGTCAGCAAGTACAACAACGGTATCGACCTTAACTACGCTGGTCGCACAATGCCGTTCAACCGTCAGTGGAGCTGCGGTGTTCAAATAACATTCTAATATGAAAATGATTGATTATATGAAAAAGACATTATACTCGTTCGCACTGATCGCCATTGCTGCGATAGGATTGAGCGGTTGCTCAGACTACCTGAACAAAATGCCGCTTGACAGCAACTCAGATGCGACAAACTGGACTTCGGAAGCGTCCATCAAGACTTTCTCTTGGAAGTTCTACAGTTATATGAGCTCAATGAGCTACGGCAGTGGTTGGACAAAGGGACAATACCACTCTGAAGGACTTACCGATGATTATGCAAGCGCCACATTCACTGAATTCACAAAGAATATTCCGAACTCCTCTAGTTCCTGGAACACTCCTTACGATCGAATCCGTGAGGCCAATATTCTTCTTAACCGAATCGATCAGGTTCCAGGGCTGACAGAGACTGTCAGCAATCATTGGAAAGGAGTGGCAAGGTTCTTCCGCGCCCTGTATCATTTCGAGCTTGTAAAGACATACGGAGACGTTGTGTGGGTGGACAGCGAGGTTGACTTCACAAAAGAGGAGAACAGAATGCGCGCCCGTGACTCCAGAACATCGGTGATGGACAACGTTGTAGCCGACCTTGAGTTTGCAATGGACAACTGCTACGATCCTTCCAAGGCAGACGACAATACTGTGAACAATATGGTTGCCGCCGCGTTGTTGTCAAGAGTCGCTCTCTATGAAGCCGCTTGGGAGAAATACCATAAAGTTTCCGGCGGACATCCAGACCAGTTCTACGCAAAGGCTAAATCCGCCGCCGCCAAGGTCATTGACAGTGGAAAATATGAAGTCACCGACAACTACAAAGGTATGTACACTTCACTTTCACTTACCGGCAGCAAAGAGGTTCTTCTTTACAAGATCTACACAATAGCCAACATCAACGGAGGCAAGGTTACCCTTGGACACTCTCAATATGGCTACCTCGTAGCCTCAACCCCTACCTGGGGATTGACCAAGAGCGCTGTCGAGAATTATGCTATGTCAAATGGCCTTCCTGTACATATGGTGCCGTCTTATAATGACAAGACGATGGAAGGCGTGTTCGGCAACAGGGACAAGCGTCTGACCGAAACTGTCTGCAAGGATGTTCTTCCTGTCATCGGTATGACATATTCAGAAGGCATTAACTCAACAACCGGCTACTGGACTTGGAAATTTGTTGACTGGTCAAAGAAATCCGAATATGAAGGTAAAGGAACTTGGAATGGTCCTTCGAATGACACTGACGGTCCTATCTTCCAATACTCCGAGGTCCTTGAGAACTATGCCGAGGCTTGCGCCGAACTGGGCCAGATAACCCAGGCCGACCTTGACAAGTCCGTCAACCTCCTTAGAACAAAGCACGGTGGAATTCCTGCCCTGACCTTGGTCGGGACAACCGGATGCTCTGTCAATGGAACAGCGATCACGAAAGACCCGAAGGACGCTTCCGAGAATGTCCTTCTTCAGGAACTCCGTCGTGACCGTCGCAGCGAGCTTATGGCAGACGGATTCCGAAACGCAGACCTTATGCGTTGGGCTCTTGGAAAGAATCTCGACACAAAACTCAATCCAGATGGTTATGTCGGCGCATCCAAAGAAGTCCTGGAGGCCTACAGCAAGACCGTCAAACTGCCTGTTGTAGATAATAAGCAGACAACTTGGGATGATGTCGAGAAATCAAACTTCTTCGTGAACGGCTACAAGTCACCTTATAACACAGCTGCCTCCACAGGCACCGGAGCCAAGGTTGACAGAGTCTGGGACGACAAGTACTATCTTGAGCCAATCCCAGCCGGTCAGAGACTTCTTGACGAGAACCTCTCGCAGAATCCTGGCTGGTAACAGACGCCTAAATCTATTATAGCAAGCGTGGCCGAGGATAGCTCGGCCACGCTTTATTCTTATGAATCACCAGTCTCAAATAAGTGACTTAATCCGTTCAGGTGACAGCCCGGCGACCTGAGCTATCTGTTCGACAGGCATGCCAAGCGCCAGCAAAGACTTCGCGACATCTGTCATAGCTGCATCGCGCCCCTCTGCTCTACCCTCGACTCTACCTTCGGCCTTTCCTTGCTCAACACCGTACTTAAAGCCATCTTAATGTCCAGTTCTATAGCCTTGCTGCTTGGCGCCCTCTATGTAGGGGCGAATCTCTTTCTCTGTCAACATAACACTGAAATAGTTATCAATCTCGTTGTCGTCCAGGCCGCTTACACGCATCGCCTTCTCCAATCTGCCAAACCGCTCATCATCCTTAGACCTCGACTTGGCAAAGACAGCGAAATTCCCGAATATTCGGCACCATCCAGCAACGGGACTGTCATATTCATCGGTGTAGTGCATGATCCTCGGTAGCTCAAGGAGGTAGAACGAAATCTGATCGCCCAATGGCTCTGAGGTGTCAACTTCCTGAATGCGGTAATGGTAGAGAATCTTGCCCCCGGTGAATCCGGATGGGCATCCTCGTAGTTCATGATGCAGATCACATTCTTTGGATATTCTTTGGCACAGCCGTAAGGTAATTATCTTTGAATTAACATATCGATGAATATGGGTGACAGATGGAATGGACGACATTTTTAGACTTAAGTGTCGTCCATAACCAACATAAGGAGTGTTTCGATGACAATTTCCGGCGAAAATGTCGTTCAACCTCTCATATGTCTGCCACCATTGACAGGAGGCCTGTTTCATGCACGAAGATCATGGCGAATCAAGAGTCGTACTCCAGAAGTAGTTTTCCTATACCAAAATAAGCCGCACTTGTTGGCCTCTCCACGCAAAAGAGGACGGCCAAGCAGACCGTCCTCTTCGGCATCAAAGAATCAATTGATTATTGCTGGTCGGAATCCCACCAGACGTTGATTGTCCAGGCATCTTCAGCGGCGTTCCACTGATCCAATGACGTGTCGGCTCCCGGAACCTGTTCTCCAATTGCACTCAAGTTCTTGGAGTTGTAGTTCAGCTCGTGTGAGCACTGAATCCAGCGACGGAACTGCTTGCCGTCAGGAATAGCCTGTGTCGCCTTTACGACTTGTGAATGATATGCCGGGATTCCCCATCCGAGGAAATATTCCGGGTTGAAGTCGTAACGACGCATATCATTCCAGATCTCTACCGAGAAATGAAGAGCGATACGCTTCTGAGTCAGAATCTTGCCAAGAGTAAGATCACCGGAAGTTCCTATACCGTTTGCAAGGAAGTTGTCCATTTCTCCTTGGCTCATAGGCCTGAAAGAAGGGCAATCCGCAAGATTCTGGTCACCGCTGACCCAAGACTGGAGAGACACATTCATCTGTTCCATACTTGCTTTGATTCCTTCCTTATAAGCTTCATACGCTCCAGATTTGTCGCCCTTGTTGAAAAGAACCTCGGCCTTGATGAAGCAAGCCTCTGAATATGTTCCGATATAGGTCGGAGAAGACACTCTCGTATAAAAAGAGCCAGACTCTTTAGATTCATCGTATTTATTGTTTCTTCTATAAAGAAGGTCTGATGCGGCCGCATAACCCTTTGATGTGCTGGTACACTCGACATAAACCGTATCTCCCAGTCTTGATTGCTCTTCAGAATCAATCCACCATCCGGATTTCTTACCGCCATAGTTGGCTCTGAGCGGACCGCCTTGGAAATTAGGACAGGCATCTGATGTCATGTCAACACCAAGAGAGCGTCTCCAATCGCCATCCCATTTAATCTCTTTTACCGTCTTGTCTGATTTCTTTGACAGCACCCAAGGAATGATTCTGTCAGCGCGAGGATCCTCTACACCATAACCAGCGAAATTGGTAAGGTTGTCATAGAGCATCTTCGTCACCATATAACCGCCATTCATTCCACAGACAGAGTATAACGGAGAGTAATCAACCGGCTCGTCCCAACCAAGATTGTCGTGCGTCGCGCTGTTGTCATCAGTGTGCCATACAACTGTATTGTCAGAATTGCTCTGCGGTCCTTTGGCAAGAGCCGCGAGTATCGCATCAGCATCGTATTTACCCTCGCTGTAGCTTCCAGCCTGTTTTTTAGAGAGCTTCACACAGTAGCGCGCCTTTAGCAAGTTGCCAAGCTTGATCCACTTGTCGACATCACCATTGTTCCAGGAATCGCCTTCCGACAAAGCAGGAAGAGCTGAGCCCTGCGGCTTTGCAAGAAGTTCCAGTCCCTCATCAATGTCTTTCAGGCATCCGAGATAGATGGTCTTTCCATTGTCATATTCAGGAAGGGCATACTGGCCGCAAGCCTGAGTGTATGGCATTTCTCCATAAATGTCTGTCATCAGCATAAAGCCATAGGCATTGATGATTTTGGCGGCTCCCGCATAGTGCCATGCCTCTGCGTCGATAGCTTTCTGGTACATATCGTCCACGTTGCAGGCAGCGCCGCAGAACCACCACTGGTAAGGAGTCGTCACAACACTTGATGTCGGATACCACAAAGACATATTCCAGTATGTGCCACCTCCGTAATATCTTGTCCAGTCCCCCATCGACATACTTGAACGCCATGCCGCGAACTGAGTCGCACTGTTTGTGTAAAACTCAATATGAGCCAAACGGGATTGATAAGGGGCCGTGTCACTTGTCGGATTCTCCGGATCCTCATTGACGTTCAACCAGCTATCGCACGAAGAGAGTGTCAACCCCACAAGGCCGACGCCACTCAATAATATGGTTTTTAATATTTTCATAATTGTCTGAATGAATATTAGAATGTCAGATTAACGCCAAATGTCATTCCTGCGGTTGATGGCACTCCGCAGTAGTCAAATCCTACGGATGAGGATCCACCGACACCCGCTCCGGCAGCGGCAACCTCAGGGTCACCATTGTAGTTTGTTATCAGAAGCAGATTGTTGGCAGAGGCCGAAACAGATGCCCTCTTGATAAAACCAACCTTCTTTAAAATGTTCTGAGGCAATTCATAATTGATGGAGATCGAACGAAGTCTCAACAAGTTCACTTTCGTGATGTAATTGGCGGCCTCGACGGTATAATAGTTCGTGTAGTAGTTCTTTATGATATTGTAGCCACTCATCTCGTTTCCGTTGAAGACATAAGTCTTGTCCGCTTCCCAAGTATTGCTGACCGGCTCGCCCGCACTGTTGACACCGGTTATTGTCAATGCCTGGTTCCTGATGTCTCCGGAGAACTTGCTGGTTCCGCTGACATCCATAGCGTACTGCGTACCGTTCACAACATCACCTCCAACTCTGAATTCCCACAGCATATTGAATGACAGGTTTTTCCATGTCAATGTATTATTAAGGCCACCGGTGAATTTCGGCTCACGGTTTCCGACCTCGAACAATGTCTTGTTATCGTATGTCGGCATTCCATTCTTGTCCAGAATGACGTTTCCATCATCGTCTCTATACCATTTCTTACCGGCAATGGCCATAAAGTTCCCGTTGTTGAACGACGCCGCCTGCATGCCCGCATACTGAACATCCGTAACGTACATCACGTCAAGTCCTTGCGGAAGATTGCCGATTGTACCGCGGTTTCCTGCCATATTCAGGCCGACATCCCATCTGAAGTCCCTTGTCTCGACCGGAATTCCGGAAACTGTAAGTTCCATACCTTTATTATAGACATTACCGGCATTCATAGAGAAGAAGATATACCCTGTTGACTGAGGACCGCGAGGGCTGAGGATCTGGTCATACGAATCGTTTGTATAATAAGCGTAATCAAAGCGCAGCCTGTTGTTCAAGAAACTCATCTCAAGACCTATTTCCGTTGATTTCGTCATCTCAGGCCTCAAGATAGGATTGCCCTTTGACCAAGTGTTGCCGACTCCGACCTTACCGCCGAGATAGACACCTGTAGGCCAAAGTGTAGTGGCAGTCTCATAAGGATTCGTGTCCTTGCCCACCTTCGCCCAAGACACACGGAGTTTACCATAAGACAAGGCCGTGTTCTTTGGAAGCAATTCTGTAAACACAAATGAACCGCTTACCGAAGGGTAAAAATAAGAACGATTCTCCTTCGGAAGAGTCGAAGTCCAGTCATTACGTCCGGTGACGGTCAGGAAAAGCATGTTCTTCCATGAAGCCCGGAACTCTCCGAAGATACCGGCAAGCCTTTTCAGCGAAGCGGCGTGCTTGAACTGTTTGTTGTTTGTTGTCGTGTTGGCATAAGAGAAGAAGTCCGGGACCGAGAAGTTCCAAGCCATCTTGTAGTTGCTGTCTGTCTTGGTGTCATCCAGCTGCGCTCCCAAAAGCAGATTCAGATCGAAATCTCCGAACTGTTTGTTCATATTCGAGATAAAGTTGTGGGAAAGGTATCTGAAATGCGATGTATTGTCACTCATCATACCTTTCTGCCAAACCTGTTTGATGGCTCCGTTGGCAGCTATTCTGTTGGATGCCGTCTGAGTATAGGAGTCCACACCTGCCTTGTACTGAACATACCACCACTTCGCGATGTCAGCCTTGACACTGACGCTGCCGGTGAAACGCTCGACATTGTCGTACATGTGGTTCTTGTTCACAAGCCAATAAGGGTTGTCCCTCTCCTCCCAAGGGTCCAGCCTGTTGTCAAACATACGATACCGTGTGCCATCATCGTTCAGATAGTGCTTCATGTCATCAAACGGAGACCAGTTATACACAGCATAAAGAGCACCGGTACCTGAAGAGCCGTAAAGCGCGGCGCCTGTCAGCGTCCTGTCCGTGTGAGCGTCAGAATATGCGGCGCTGGCGTTGAACGTGAATATTCCCACCTTTTGCTCTCCGTTGAATCTGAATGAATATTTGGTATAACCCGTATTCGGGACGATACCATCCTGATCATAGTAGGAGCCAGAAAGGTAGAAATTGCTGTTCTTCGTACCTCCAGAAATGCTTAGGCTTTCGTCCAGGATCGTGCCGCCCTGAAAGAAATCACCGATGTTATCGTAAGTCTTGGCATCAGATCTTTCTCCCCATGAGGTGTAAGCAAAGTCATTGAACGTCGTACCTGTGTACTTCTTTGAAGCATCATAATTATCCTGCATGTAACCTCTTGTATACTCCTTTTGAACCTTAGGAAGATTGGTCGCCCAAGAAGTGGAGAGTTTGGAATTAAGATTAACTTCAATCCGGCCGTCCTTGCCTTTCTTTGTGGTGATGAGAACCACACCGTTCGCGGCGCGTGATCCGTAAAGCGCGGAAGCCGCGGGACCTTTAAGGATCGACATGCTTTCGATGTCCTCCGGATTTATGTCCATCACACGGTTGGATGAGGTTGTGGCTGATCTCATGCTTCCATCAAAGGCTGAGTTGCCGACAACATTCGTTGAGTTGTCGTAGATGATTCCGTCCACGACAAACAACGGTTGGTTATCTTTGCCTTCAGAGCCGGAAGTTCCACCACGAAGGATGATCTGAGCTCCGGATCCGGCCGCGCCTGAGGACTGGGTGATGTTCACACCGGCGATCTTGCCGGACAGAGAGCTGATCGCGTTGGCGGTCTTGTTCTTCATGAGCTCGGAGGCGTTGATGTCCTCGACGGCGTAACCGAGAGACTTCCTTTCCCTCTTGATACCGAGGGCGGTCACAACAGACTCGTCAAGAAGCTCGTTGTCTTCGGAGATCGTGACATTGAGCGGCAGGCCTTCGTAGACAACCTCAACCGTCTTGTAACCGATGCTTGAGAATACAATCGTGGCGCCAGGTGCCACATTTGAAAGAGTAAAGGTTCCATCCGGATTGGTCAGAGTACCATTCGAGGTGCCTTTCACCATTACACCGATGCCGACCGTACCTTGACCGGAAGCGTCGATGACTTTTCCGGTTACAGTGCGGTTCTGTTGCTGAGAGGCGGCTGCCTCTGACAACGAACCAGCCTTGGACTCAGATGCGAGCGAGGTCGTTCCGGCCAGGAAAGAACCTGCCAGCATCATCGCGAGAAAGGCGTTCGTCCTGTAAGTGCGATTTTTTTTCATTTAACAGAATTTGTATAGAAGTGAATAAAAATGAGCTTTGCACATAAATGTATTAACAATTTCCCATAAGTGCAAGAAAAATTTGAACTATCATCATAAAAGAAGGCATTTTTTGTCAGGCTCCCCCTTGGCAAAAGGCGTCATGACCAAGCGTCCGCTCTGCCTTTGATCAATCCACATCAAACCTCAAGGAAAAAAGTTTCAAGATAGGAGAAAATTTCGTATTATTGCAAAATTGAGATAAAAGCGTCAAAACGAGTCTATTTGCCTATGGAACTGAAAGTCCGCTTACTGTATTTGCCGGTGATTAATTTCGCGATGCAGCAGAACCACGTCCCGGTAATCCGGGAAGTCAAGCTGTGCAACACATCAGAGACAGCCATCGAAGACATTTCCATTGAGATCTCCTTCGAGCCGGACTTCGGTGCCGTTTACAAGACGCACATAGAAAGCATATCTTCTGGATGCGAAGAGACGGTCTCACCTGTGCCGATTGTGTTTTCCACACGATTTTTCGCAAACTTGACGGAACGCATCAGCGGGAGCATACATCTGGCGGTATCATCCGGCGACATGGAACTGTTCAGCGAAACTTATCCCATTTCTGTTCTCACATATAATGAATGGTGCGGCACTCAGATCCTTCCCGAGATTCTCGCCGCTTTCTCTGTACCCAATCACCCGGAAATACCGTCCTTGACAAGAAGGGCCGCTGAAATACTCGGGGACTGGACTGGATCGCCTTCATTGGACGAATATCAGCAGCGTGATCCCAACAGGGTGAAACTCCAGATGGCAGCCGTGTACGAAGCCATCGCCGAGAAAGACATCATCTACAGCGCGCCGCCGGCAAGTTTCGAGAAGACCGGACAGAAGATCCGGCCGGTGGATGAGGTCATCGGCAAAAGATTGGGGACATGCCTGGACATGACAATGCTGTACGTCAGCTGCCTTGAATCCATAGGCCTCAATCCGATCGCGGTTCTGACGCCCGGCCACTCCATGGCAGGGTGCTGGCTCATAAAGGATTCCTTTCCCGACAGTGTGAACGACGACCCTTCGATGCTCACCAAAAGATCCGCCGCGGGAATCAACGAGATCCTGCTTGTCGAGACAACATGTATGAACGCCGGATGCCATGCTTCATTCGACAAAGCATGCCAGTCAGCCGACAACACGCTCGTTTCCTCCGGTGATGTCACATTCATTGACATTCATCGTTCCAGAATCTCACAGATCAGGCCTCTTCCGCTCAGGGCCCATAACGGTGACGGATTCGATGTCGAGGAGGACCCTATGGGCCGAAGGTGCAAGGCCCCGGAAAACCTGACAATAACCGACATCCATAATGAAACCAAGACAGCGATCGGCAAACTCATGGTGTGGGAGAGGAACCTTCTGGATCTCACTTTGAGAAACAACCTTCTGAACACAAGGGCCACGAAAAATACCCTGCCGATAATCTCCACCAACATCGACAAGCTGGAGGATTCTTTGGCGGACAATCAGGATTTCAGACTCCTTCCTATGCCGCAGGACTGGAACGGAAAACTGCTTGACGGGAAACTTTACCAGACCATCAACGCCGAGGATCCGCTGTTCAAAGTTGTGGAGGAAGAGCTTTCGCTCCACCGTCTCCATACTTACCTTGATGATATTTCCTTAAAACTAGGACTGACACATTTGTACAGGACTTCAAGGACTGCGCTTGAAGAGAACGGAGCGAACACTCTCTACCTCGCTCTTGGTTTGTTGAAATGGTACGAGACGCCGGCCAGCGTGAAAGAGATCTATGCTCCGATCCTCCTGATGCCTGTCGAGTTGGTGAGAAAATCAGCGGCTACTGGCTATTTGCTCAGAAGACGTGGCGAGGATACCATGCTCAACATAACCCTTCTGGAGTTTCTACGCCAGGAATTCAGCATCACGATAAACGGTCTCGATCCTATTCCAGTGGATGCCAAGGGCGTGGACGTGCCACAGGTGCTCAACATAATCCGCAAGGGAATAATGGAACAGCCACGCTGGGACGTGGTCGAGCAGGCCGTAATCGGCAATTTTTCATTCAGCAAGTTCATAATGTGGAATGACATACACAACAATCAGGAGGAAATATGCGGCGGCAAGATCGTTTCCAGCCTTGTGTCCGGAATGATTGATGAGAGCCTGAGCGAGACGATTCCTGAAGAGAGCGACCTGGATGAAAAATTCAAGGCAGGAGACATCAAGCTGCCTATCAGCGCGGACTCATCACAATTGGAAGCCATCAACGCCGCGATGGAAGGAAGGAGTTTCATCCTTCACGGCCCTCCTGGAACAGGCAAGTCCCAAACGATCACGAACATAATAGCAAACGCCATTTACAACGGGAAGAAAGTCCTTTTCGTGGCAGAGAAAATGGCGGCCCTGGAAGTCGTGCAGAACAGGCTTGAAGCCATCGGGATCGGTCCCTTCTGTCTGGAACTTCATTCCAACAAGACAAAGAAAACAGCTGTTATCGAACAACTTAACAGAGTGACAGAGGTGATCCGGAAAGAATCCGGGAAGGAATATGCCACCGAGGCCAGAAGCATCAACGCCGTGCGCAAGGAGATGAACGCCTACGTCAGTGCGCTGCACAGACCCCGCGCCCTGGGATGGTCGCTGTACGACTGCTTCTCAGGCTACTATGCCATAGATGAAGAATGCCCTGCCATCAAGTTTCAGATTCCGAAAATGTTCAGGGTGACAGCTGAAGAGATTTCCTATGCTCAATCTCTCATTCCGGAATTCATCACGGCATGCGGGATTGTAGGAAACCCTGCGGGCCATCCGCTTCTTGGAATATCGATTACCGAATATCCGGCAGACATCGACAAGGCGTTCAAAGGTCTTGATGAGCTTGGCGCATGCTGCGGGAAGCTGTCACCTCTGACGCTAAAGGTAATGACATGCCTTTTCAACGCCCAGAACGATTCATTGAGCCTCAAAAATCTCAAAGCCTTGTCGGAAACAGCCAGGGCGATACTCTCTTCAATGAATATGTACGCAGAAATCCTGTCCCTGAGCGACGAGGGCAGCATCAGCGATGTCGAGGACGCTTGCAGGCACGGAGAGAAACGTGATGCGGCCAAAGACGCCATCCTTCGGAAATATGACGGAAGCATCCTCTCACTGGACACTGCCGTTTTCGACAGGGAGTGGCGCATGTCTGAGGCGAAAAGCTTCATACCGAGGTACTTCTCGCGGAATAAACTGCTGAGGATTCTCCGGACATATTCAAGGAAAAGGGTGAAGCCTTCCCCGAAATCAGTTCTTCCGTTGTTGGGGAACATCGCCGAATACCAGGCCGAGCAAGCCTTTCTTGATGAGAAGGCATCGTCTGACAAGTTTCTTGAGGAGATATTCAAAAAAGATAATTGCGATTGGAACGCCATCGCCGGGAACTGTGGCAGAGCGAGAGATATGTACGCTTCCGCTGAAAGTTTTGCCGACAAGAACTCCGGCATCACCGACGCGAGGGAAACATTGGCAGGGCTGTTCGCTGCTGACGCCGCCGGGTTCATAAGGCGCAATGAAAAGGTCCTCAGAGAGTTTGTCGAAGCCTTTGACTCGATGGAAACATCTCTGCGCTCGGCGCGGGAGGTGTTCGCGTCGGATGTGGTGGATGATTCAACATGCGGGTGGCTTGCCGCCACGAGGGACAAATGCGCGCTATGGATAAGCGGAAAGGCGGCACTGCGAAACTGGATGTTGTACAACATAGCCAAAGCAAAACTGGACAAGGCAGGCTTTCCTGAGGTTGCCCGCCAGGTCGAGTCAGGAGCCATTCCGGCCAAAGCCGTTCCAGACGCGTTCAAAAAGGGACTGTACAAAACGTATGCGGAATATATCATTTCACATAAACGTGACCTCCGCATTTTCCACGGCCTGATGTTCGAGGAAAAGATTATGCGCTTCCGCAGTCTATGCAAGGATTTCGAGCGCCTGACACGCAAGGAGATATTCGAGAAACTGGCATCGAATCTTCCTGACATCCAACAGGAAGCTTCCCAAAATCCAGAGATCGGCATTCTCCAAAAGAACCTCAAGAACAGATGCCGTGGACTCTCTCTGAGGAAATTCTTTGACATGATTCCGAACCTTTTGCCACGGCTGTGCCCATGCATGCTGATGAGTCCTATCTCCGTGGCGCAATATCTTGATGTCAAGAGGGATAAGTTCGACCTCGTGATCTTTGACGAGTCATCCCAGATGCCGACTTGCGAGGCAGTCGGGGCTATCGCCAGAGGCAAAAGCATAATAGTCGTCGGAGACCCCAAGCAGATGCCTCCGACCAACTTCTTCACAATGAAGACATTCGACGAGGACAATCCCGAAGTCGAGGATCTGGAGAGCATCCTGGACGACTGCTTGGCACTCTCCCTCCCGTCGAAATACCTCAGGTGGCACTACCGCAGCAAACACGAGAGCCTTATCGCATTCAGCAACTGCAAGTTCTACGGCAACAAGCTTTTCACATTCCCATCGACAGATGACCTGACAACCAGAATCATCCACCAGCACGTGGAAGGTGTCTACGAAAGGGGCGGCAACAGGCAGAACCGGGCTGAGGCCGAAGCAGTCATAGCAGAGATAAAGGCTCGTCTCAAAGATCCGGCACTCTCCAGAATGAGCATCGGTGTGGTCACGTTCAACAATAGACAACAATCTCTGATTGAGGACATGCTGACAGAATTGTTCACCGCTTGCCCGTCATTGGAGAAGACCGCGATGTCTTGCAAGGAGCCGATATTCGTGAAGAACCTTGAGAACGTTCAAGGTGACGAGCGTGATGTCATCCTGTTTTCCGTGGGCTACGGTCAAGACAGGAACGGCAAGGTGCTGCTGAATTTCGGACCACTTAACCGCGAAGGTGGAGAAAGGAGGCTTAACGTCGCTGTGTCCCGTGCCAGGTACGAGATGAAGGTTTTCTCCACCCTGATGTCGGATCAGATAGACTTGCGCCGCTCGTCGGCCGAGGGAGTCGCATGCCTCAAATCATTTCTTGAATATGCCGAGAAAGGACGGTCCACACTTCTGTACAGCTCGGCCTCCTCTTCAAAGCCAGCCGATGGGTTCGTGGAGGAAGTGGCCTCAGAGCTCAGGAAATCAGGGGTTGACGTCAGGACCAATGTCGGCTGCTCTGGCTACCGGGTAGACATAGGTGTTGTCAATCCGGGACACAACTCGGACTACATTCTCGGAATCCTGTGCGATGGCTATGGTTACTATGCATCCAAATCCGCCAGAAACCGCGAGATCATCCAGACAGGCATCCTTGAGTCCCTCGGATGGAAAATAACAAGAGTCTGGTCCACGGAATGGTGGAACGACAAGCATGAGGCACTGAGAAGGTTGACCGGCGAGATCCAGGCCGCAATCACCTCTTGAAGACACTGAAATTCTTTGCCAGGCCTCCGGCGCTCGTCTCCTTGTAAAGGGACGGAAGATCTTTTCCGGTCTGCTTCATCACTTCCACCACGTGATCGAAAGACACACGGTGCTTGCCGTCAGAAAACGCGGCGTAGAGATTGGAATCCAACGCACGAGTGGCGGCAAAGGCATTCCTTTCGATGCAAGGGATCTGCACAAGACCGCAGATCGGATCGCATGTCATGCCCAGATGATGCTCAAGGCCCATCTCGGCCGCATATTCAATCTGAGAAGGACTGCCGCCGAACAGCTGGCACGCCGCGGCCGAGGCCATGGCACACGCCACACCGACCTCTCCCTGGCAACCGACCTCAGCCCCGGAGATCGAAGCGTTCCGCTTGACTATGTTGCCTATAAGGCCTGCCGTAGCCAAAGCATGAAGCATCCTCGTGTCCTTGAACTCATGGCCTTTCGCCAAATGGTAGAGGACTCCCGGCATAACCCCGCTCGATCCGCATGTCGGAGCCGTAACGATGATTCCTCCGGAGGCGTTCTCCTCGCTGACAGCCAATGCGTAAGCATATACTAGTCCTCGGGTCTGAAGCGTCTGCTTGTAACCGGTGGCCTTGACATAATAGGTAGGAGCCTTCCTCGGCAAGTTCAAAGGGCCCGGCAGGACACCCTCGTGATCAATTCCTCTCTCTACTGACGCCTTCATCGCCTCCCAGACCTCCTGGAGATAGTCCCAGATGTCCGGGCCCTCGCAAAGGTCCACATATTCCCAATAGTTGCGTCCTTTGTCCTCGCACCACTTCTGAATCTCGGCAAGATGGTTCATCTCATAGACATCCGGAGTCGAGAAACGATCGTCAGGCTTGCCTTCCGACAGGGCTCCACCCCCCACGCTGTAGACAGTCCATTCATCGGTCTGCCTTCCTTCCGGATCAAAAGATCTGAAGCACATTCCGTTCGGATGAAACGGGAGGAATATCTCCGGCTTCCACACAATTCTGACAGGAGCGATCGGCTGCAGGACCTCGATGATGGCCACATCCGTCATGTGGCCCTTGCCTGTGGCGGCCAGGCTGCCATAAAGAGTCACCTCGAAAGAGGCGGCATCCAGATGCCTCTCGGCAAAATCCTTGGCCGCCTTGTTTGGTCCCATTGTATGGCTGCTGGACGGGCCCTTCCCTATTCTGTATAGCTCTTTGAGTGATTTCATAATTCTCGTTCGTTTATTCCGTCTTCCCTACCATGCGTTGACCGCCTTGACCGCACATTTCTGACACAGACGGGCCTCCTTACGGGTTATGCTGTACTCGGTGTCTCGAAGAAGATAGCCGTTCCCTTTGACAGACTTGCCGAGAGTCGGCCTGATCAATGCCTCGAACCATGTGCATGCCGCTATGTAGCGGCCGAACTGGCGGGTAAGATGATAACCGTCCCTGGTAAGCTGGTAGACCTTGCTGGTC
The DNA here is from genome assembly GCA_934725285.1 of uncultured Bacteroidales bacterium. Classification (GTDB taxonomy): domain Bacteria; phylum Bacteroidota; class Bacteroidia; order Bacteroidales; family UBA932; genus Cryptobacteroides. The sequence goes on from CAKVBK010000019.1 coordinate 21,179, forward strand.
GCAGGCACTTCGTCTTCATTGTTCAGCCATGTTCCTCGGGCTATCTGGATGGCATCACCGCTCGGAATGACCACAGGGATGCACAATTCCTCCGAAGCTCTTCTCACGCAGGACACGATGCCATTGTACATCTTGTCCTGGTCGTTGCCGTACAGTTTGAACATGCTATGAACCGAATTGGAGGCGTATGCCCATGTCTCATGCCAGACTATGCTCACGCGAGGGTTCAGAGCCTCCTTTCTGATGATGTCCACAAGGCGCGGGATCCATTCCTCATAGGTCTCGTAAAGACCTGTGCGTCCGGAAGTCTCCTGTATGGTTATGATGTCCCATGGCTCGTCCTTCAGACCGTCAAGAATGGTCGCCTTCTTGCTGACAATTTTCCAATGGTTGCGTGTAGACTTGGAGTAGGTGTACTCATCAAGTCCTTCCGCATATTCCTTGCAATGCCTCTCAAGGGAGCATCCGCCGATATAAAGCCTGGCCACTATGACGTTGTGGATACCGGCCGCCTCAAGGAGTCCCGGTAGGTATTCAGTGCCATCGTCTGAAAAACTATTGCCGACCGCCAGTATCCTCAGCGTGTCAGGAGAGGACGGAAGCGGATAATTTCCTTGCCCGCCTCGGGCGCTTGCGACGACGAGCGCCGCAAACATGAAAACCAAGCAGAAAAAATGTCTCATTTGATTCAAATTTTGACCGCTAAGTTACTACTTTCTACCTTATTTTAAAGAATATTGCTACATTTGTCAGCCGATTCAATATAACGGCAAGGCTTCCTTGCCACATTTATTTGAATATATTCAGACATGAGAAAAACAATAACTATCATTGGTTCAGGCATGATGGGCTCTGCCCTGGCCTTTCCGGCATTCGAGAACGGCAACGAAGTAAGACTTGTCGGTACCCCCCTTGACAAAGAGATCATAGACGAGTGCAAGCGTTCTGGCAAGCACCCGAAATTCGACAGACCTTTCCCGAAAGGTGTTGAATATTTCCAGTTCGAGGACTGGCGTGAAGCCGTCAAGGGGGCGGACTTCGTCATCGGAGGAGTGTCTTCATTCGGTGTCGACTGGTTCCTCAACGAAGTCCTGACCTACCTCGATCCTGCAATGCCTGTGCTTTCCGTGACCAAGGGACTCATCAACCTTGAGGACGGGACATTGATCTCATACCCGGCTTACTGGGAGACGGAGCTCCTGAAGAAAGGCATCAGCAGGGAGGTGAACGCTATCGGTGGCCCATGCACGTCCTACGAGCTTGTGTTCCACGACCAGACAGAGGTGGCGTTCTGCGGAAAGGACACCGGTGTCATCAAGATGATGAAAGAGGCCATGCAGACATCGTACTACCATATCTCCACGACCAACGATGTGATCGGCCTTGAAAGCGCCGTGGCGCTCAAGAACGCCTATGCACTCGGAATAGCGCTGACGATCGGTCTCGTGAACAGGCAGCACGGAGCCGAAGCCGGACTCCACTACAACTCCCAGGCAGGAGCGTTCTATCAGGCCACAAAGGAGATGACGAAACTTCTCAGGCTTCAGGGAGCCGACGAGGACAGCACAGTTCTCGGCATCGGTGACCTCTACGTCACCGTCTACGGCGGAAGGACCAGAAAAATCGGCATTCTGCTGGGCGAAGGCAAGACCTACGATGAGGCTCTGAATATCCTCGCGGGCGTGACGCTCGAATCCCTGGTTGTCGCCCGCCGCGTGGCGAAGGCCATCTACCGCAAGGCCGAGCTCGGCATGGTTGACCTCGCCGAATTTCCGCTGATGACACACGTCAACGATGTCCTTGACCATGGCAAGGACGCTGAGCTTCCTTGGGATTCATTCACGTTCGACAACACAAAGTAGTCTATCCGCTGAACGCGGTTCAAACAATCAGACAAAAAAAAGAGGAGCGGCCTTTCGGTCGTTCCTCTTTTTCTATCGTCATCCGCCCCATTGATGAGCGGACATATTCATATTACTGCTCGTCCGGGCCTTGATCGTCAGGACCATTCTGAGGGCCCTGCGGGCCGGCCTGAGGACCGTAAGGGTTCTGAGGACCCTGCTGGGCACCAGTCTGTGCGGCGCGGTTCATGTCCTCTGAAGCGGCGTTCCAAGCCTTGGTCAACTCCTCGGTGTAGCGGTCGATGTCAGAGATGTTCTGATTCTTGACAGCCTCCTTGAGGGAGCCGAGGGCAGATTCGATGGCTGACTTCTTGTCAGAAGGAATCTTGTCGCCATAGTCCTTCAGATTCTTGTCTGACTGGAAGCAGAGAGCATCGGCGTTGTTGATCTTGTCAACCTTCTCCTTTGCCTCCTTGTCGGCGGCTTCGTTGGCCTTCGCCTCGTCACGCATCCTTTGGATCTCATCGTCAGACAAACCAGATGATGCCTCGATCCTGATGTTCTGCTCCTTACCTGTGGCCTTGTCCTTCGCGGACACGTTCAGGATACCGTTGGCGTCGATGTCGAAGGTAACCTCGATCTGAGGTATTCCTCTCGGAGCCGGAGCGATTCCGTCAAGATGGAACAGACCGATCTCCTTGTTGTCCTTTGCCATAGGACGCTCGCCCTGAAGGACGTGGATCTCAACTGAAGGCTGGTTGTCAGCCGCCGTGGAGAACACCTGTGACTTGTGGGTAGGAATAGTCGTGTTGGACTCGATGAGCTTTGTCATCACACCGCCAAGGGTCTCGATACCGAGTGACAGCGGAGTGACATCAAGCAGAAGGACATCCTTCACGTCACCTGCGAGCACTCCACCCTGGATTGACGCGCCGATGGCCACAACCTCATCAGGGTTTACGCTTCTGTTAGGCTCCTTTCCGAAGAACTCCTTGACAAGTTCCTGAACCTTAGGGATTCGTGTGGAACCGCCGACGAGAAGAACCTCGTCAATGTCTGAAGCGTTCAGACCGGCATCCTTGAGCGCCTGACGGCAAGGCTCGATGGATCTCTGGAACAAGTTGTCGCAAAGCTGCTCGAACTTGGCTCTGGTAAGAGTCTTTACAAGGTGCTTAGGAATTCCGTCAACCGGCATGA
>CAKVBK010000020.1 GCA_934725285.1 uncultured Bacteroidales bacterium
CCGAGGAACGCCGCTTCCGGATCGTTGAAACTTCTTGATCCGAAGGAAGTCGCCAGAAGAGGACTCATGTGCACACTATATCATATTCCGAGCCAGAGCGTATCGTTCGCGACGCACGACGATGCCCTGAACGCCGCCGTCTCATGGGGATTGCCTGTCTCTGACAAGAGAAGGATTGTCCATGGGATTGACGAGATTGAAGAATATATCCATTACTGGGACACGGAAAGAAAGTTCCTGCCATACGCGACAGACGGGATTGTGATCAAGATCAACGAGCTGGCCTATCAAAGCTCGCTGGGCTATACGGCCAAGTCTCCTCGTTGGGCCGTCGCGTTCAAATTCCAGGCGGAGGAGGCGCACACGAGACTTTTATCCATCACCTATCAGGTCGGACGCACCGGTGCTGTGACCCCCGTGGCGAATCTTGCTCCAGTGCAGCTCGCCGGTACTGTCGTGAAGAGGGCGACGCTTAACAATCAGGACTTTATCTCCCAGATGGACATCCGTGTCGGTGACACTGTCACAGTCATCAAGGGCGGTGAGATCATTCCAAAGATCATTGACGTGGATCTCTCGCTGAGGCCATCGGACGCGGTGAGGCCTGCGTTCCCGGAAGTATGTCCGGACTGCGGCACAGCTTTGGTCAAGGAGGAGGACGAGGCCAAGTGGTTCTGTCCCAACATCGACGGCTGCCCTACACAGATCAAGGGCAAACTGGTGCATTTCCTCAGCCGCAAGGCTATGAATGTGTTGGCTGGCGACGCCACGATCGAGCAGATGTACAATCTCGGTCTCGTCAGGACACCGGCGGATTTCTATTCGTTGACAAAAGGACAGCTGCTTTTGCTGGATGGCTGGAAGGAACGTTCGGCGCAGAGATTTCTGGACAGTCTGGACGCGTCCCGCAAGGTGACTTTCGACCATGTGCTGTTCGCTTTGGGAATACGCTATGTTGGAGAAACCACGGCAAAGGAGATAGCGCGGCATTTCGGGAATATCGATGCCATAGCCATGGCTTCCAAAGAGCGGCTGCTTGAGGTTCCGGATGTCGGCGAGGTGATAGCAGACAGCGTTTATGAATATTTCCGCAATCCCAGGCATCTATCAGACATCGAAAGGCTTAAGGCGGCCGGCATTCAGTTCTCAATGAAGTCCAAGGCGGCCGCGTCTGATGCGCTGGCAGGAAAGACGATAGTGATTTCGGGCAATTTCAGTGTCTCCAGGGACGAGATGAAACGGCTGATCGAGGCCAACGGCGGCAAGAACAGCTCTTCCGTCAGCGGCAAGACCTCATACCTTCTGGCCGGAAGCAAGCCTGGCCCGGAGAAGATGAAAAAGGCTGGAGATCTCGGTGTCCGGGTTATCAGCGAGGAAGAGTTCAGGAATATGCTTCCTCAGACTGCCGGCGGAACCTCCGCCAATGAACAGAACGCTGAGCCGGATCTGTTTTCGGGAATGTTTTAAGGATTTTGAGGATGAAGGGATTCCGGAAACTGATATTCAAGTGCAGGCTATGGTTCCGTTGGGCCAAGAAGTTCTTCGGACAGGATGTCTGGACCCTTGACGAGAATGATCTGTCAAAGGCCAAGGCTCGCCTTGTCAAGGATGTCAGGGTAGTCACGGTTGCCTTCCAGACTTTCGCCGAACAGAAGATAGGTTTTCAGGCTGTTGCCCTAAGTTATTTCTGTACAATGGCTTTCGTTCCGTTCATCGCAGTGGCTTTCGCTGTGACGAACGGTTTCGGCCTCGCGGACAAACTCAAGGAGCTCCTGTTCTCATGGGACATCAGCCAGAGCATAATGGACATAATACTGAACGCCGCCGACAAGATCCTCGATTCCGCGACGAACGGATTGTTCGGACTTATAAGCGCCTTGACATTCGTCTGGCTCATCATCTGGATGATGATGAGGGTCGAGACAGTCTTCAACAATGTCTGGAAAGTCAGGAAACTGCACCGGGCTTTTTTCAAGCGCATCGGAATCGATGTGATAATCCTTGTTCTTGCGCCGTTTGTGGTTTTGCTGTTGTATTCCGGCACAATCATATATTCACATGTCCTGGATCTCATCCCGAATTGGATCGGGGCGACTGACACTATCAAGTCGTTCCTCGGCTGGGTTGTTGCATGGGCGGTCACAGTGCTTATCTTCTCCGCGATGTACAAGTTCATCCCGGCGGTGGACGTAAAGTACCGCTACGCGCTGAAAGCTGCGGTGATAGCCGGTGTGGCGTTTTCCGTGCTTCAGTACCTGTACCTTGAGACACAGGTGTTTGTGATGCGCCTGAACACGGTTTACGGAACTATCGCCGCGATTCCGCTCTTCATGGTCTGGATGAGGTTCGGGTGGCAGATAATCCTTTACGGAGCGCAGTTCTCCTATTCATTCCAGACGGTGAACGAAGGTGGTCTCGTCAGAGGGCTGCCTGGAGTGTCAGAGGCTATTATGAAAAGAGATAAAGATTTGGTTGAAATATGAGTTTCTCACAATTCACAGAACAAGACTACGAACTGATCCGCCAGAGTTACGCCCAGCTTAAGGCCGCGGCGGAGAAGCGCTGCGCGAACCAGCAGGAACTCGATGTTGTCCAGAAGGCGTTCGATTTCGCCAACGAAGCCCACAAGAATGTCAGAAGACGTTCAGGAGGGCCTTACATCATCCACCCTATCGAGGTCGCGAAGATTGTCGTCAGCGACATCGGGCTCGGCTACAAGTCGATAGCTGCCGCGTTGCTCCATGATGTTGTGGAGGACACGGACTACACGGTGGATGACATACGCAAACTCTTCGGAGACAAGATCGCCAGCCTTGTGGACGGCCTCACGAAGATCAAGAATGTGCTCGACAACGAGGATCGCAGCAAGAAACTTAACGATGCCAACGCGAAGAGTCTTCAGGCGGAGAACTTCAAACGGATTCTGCTGACGTTGAACGATGACGTGCGGGTCGTGCTGATCAAGCTCGCGGACCGGCTGCACAATTGCAGGACGATTGAGTACATGCCTGAGTACAAACGGGATAAGATTCTCAGCGAGACCATGTTCATATTCATACCTCTCGCCCATCGTCTCGGCCTGTATGAGATCAAGTCCGAGATGGAGAACATCTGGCTGAAATACAAGGAACCCGATGCCTACAAAGAGATCACCGGGCTGATCAATACCAATCTCAGCGGCAAGGAAAAACAGATCGACGATTTCATCAAGCCGATTGAGGACGCTTTGAGAAAGGCCGGATTCAATTTCGAGATACGCAAGAGGGTCAAGACGCCATATTCGATATGGCACAAGATGCAGACAAAGAACATCACGTTCGATCAGGTCTACGACCTGTATGCTTTGAGGATCGTATTCACTCCAGCTGCCGACACGAAGGAAAGCGAGCGCGACCAATGCTACCACATATTCTCCATAATCACAGGAATATACCGTTACAAACCGGATCGTGTGCGCGACTGGGTGAAGCACCCGAAGAGCAATGGATACGAGGCCCTTCACTGTACCTTGATGAGCGACACAGGAATATGGATTGAGGTTCAGATCCGTTCAAAGAGGATGGATGACATCGCCGAGAAGGGCATCGCCGCACACTGGACATATAAGCAGGAAGGCTATATCAGCGAGAACGACAGCGAAATGGACAAGTGGCTGGCCAAGGTCAAGGAGATTCTGGTCAATCCGGATGTTAACGCTTTGGAACTGCTTGATATAATCCATAATGACTTGACCAGCAGTGAGATCACCGTGTTCACCCCTAAGGGCGACCAGAAATCCATCCTGAAGGGCGCCACTGCGTTGGATTTCGCCTACAGCATCCACACCGAGATTGGCAACAAGGCCATCGCAGCCAAAGTGAATCTGAAACTTGTCCCTCTTTCCCATGTCCTGAAAAGCGGGGATCAGGTTGAAATCATCACCGCGGAGGTCGAGCAGCCTAAGAGGGAGTGGCTTCAGTTCCTTGTCACAAGACACGCCAGGAACATTGTCATCGACTATTTCAAGAGCCGCAAGAAAGAAATCGCCGAACTTGGCCGCAAGATGCTTTCTGAACAGCTGGAGTCGCTCGGGTATAGGATGAACAACGACTCCATAGAGATTCTTTTGGAACATTTCGCCATTCCGGGAGGTAACTCCGAAGAGATGTTTTTCCGGATCGGAATAGGCATCATAAAACTTGGAGACCTTTCTGAAGTATTGGCCTCCGGAAAGGCGGACAAAAGCCATTCGTGGTTCCAATGGTGGTTCGGCAGGAAAAAAGAAGCTCAGAAGAAAGGCAAAAATGACTACGTCATCGCGTCTTGCTGCCGTCCTATACCTGGTGATCCTGTCATCGGAATCAAGTCTCCCGACGGGACCGTGACCGTGCATAAGAAATCATGCCCTGTCGCCGACAGCATAGCCTCCAAGCATGGTGACTGGGTTGTGGTCCCTCAGTGGGATGACGAAGAGTCGCAGTCATTCCCCGTCCGTCTGTCAATCAAAGGATTGGACAGAGTCGGTCTGTTGAATGAAATTTCCCGCTACATTTCCCTTGTAATGGGCGTTAATATGCGCAAGGTCTACCTCAGCACAGACGGAGGCATATTCTCCGGCTACATTGACCTTGATGTCCACGACAGGGACGCCCTGGAAAGGATGATCCGCAAGCTCAATTCCATAGATGGCATCAAAAGTGTGGTCAGAACCGAAATCTGAGCCTGATTTTTGAATATACACGATCCTCGATGAAAAATTATCTTTCCAAGTTCTTTCCTCTGATACCGGCAGCCGTGCTGTTGGTTTTATCGGTGTTCCAGCCTTCATGCGCAAACACGACACAGGCTCCGACCGGCGGACTAAAAGATACTCTGCCGCCTGTTGTCAGAAGGGTCATCCCCGCTTTTGGTGCAGTGTCTGTTCCTGTTCATGGCACAAAAGTGGTGTTCACTTTCAATGAATATGTAGTGGTGAAGGAACCCAAAGGCATCTTCCTCTCTCCTCCTCAGAAAAAAAGTCCGAAATACAAGATAAAAGGCAAGAGCGTTGTTGTCTATTTTGAGGAGGACCTTCTTCCGAACACGACTTACACTCTTGATTTGACCGGTGCCATAGCTGACAACAATGAAGGTAACATGTTCCCGGGGTTCACCACGGTCTTCTCGACGGGAACCGTGATAGATTCGATGTACATTACAGGCACGGTGCAGGACTGTAACACACTTCAACCGCTCAAGGGTGCGACTGTGATGCTCTACAAGGACCACCGGGATTCCGCCGTCTTTCTTGAAAGGCCGGTTGCGGCCGTACGGACCGATGACTGGGGCTATTTCGCTCTCAGGAATATTCAAGACACTCTTTTCCGCGTCTATGCTGTGGTTGATGGCAATGGAAACAACATCTATGACCCCGATGAGGACAAGATCGCTTTTCTTGACACCCTGTTCAGACCGGTCAATGTCGTGAATGATTCTGTTCCGGAGCTTTTGAAGTATGATATGAAGGACACGGTGTCATGTCTCGCAAGAAAATCCGAGATAAAGCTCAATGTGTTCCGTGAGAAACCGTCAAAACAGCTTCTGATGAACAAAGTCAGGACCGCTGACAGAGCGGCTTACGTCACATTTATGGCTCCTGGAGCGAGGATTGACTCCCTGTGGTTCCAAGGTTACCCCGCAGGCAAGGTCATAACTGAGTTCAACATAGAAAAAGACAGCCTTCTTCTGTGGCTGAATGACCAGAGGGCTATGCCGGATTCCCTTCACCTATGTGTAAAATACTGGAAGACAGACACATTGGGAACCTTGCGTCCTGTCACAGAAAAGGTCAGCCTGGTCGATGAGAAGAAGCCTAAGTCCAGGTCGGCAAGAAAGAAAATCGAACACAAGGACACAATATGCGCCTTGACTTTGAAGGCCGAGCCAGAGACATTCGAACAGAACGGCATTTCCTTGACATTTGATTTTCCTCCGATCCTTGGTAACTTTGACTCGTTGATATTCAAGTCAATAAACCCTAAACAGAAGGAACAGGCTGAGAAATTCTCGATTACCAGAGATTCCCTTAACCTCAGAAAATATGACATTGTTCCTCAAGTCAAGATTCAGTCCGGCTATGAATATGTTTTCAAGGTTCCCCAAAGATCTTTCAAGGACATCAATGGTTACTGGAATGACAGCACAGAGGTGAAGGTGTCACTTCCGAAAGATGACGCGCTCAGCTCATTCACATTGAATCTTACCGGGGTGAACGGCAACAGGTATATAGTTGATCTTCTGGATGAAAGGAAAAGTTCTGTTCTTCGCGAATATATCGTGGACAATGATTCCTCTCTTTTGTTTCCGTATTTGAAAAAAGGAAAGTATTCAATCAGGATAACAGAGGATCTGAACCGTAACGGGATTGTGGACACGGGCAATATGCTAGCCCATAAGCAACCGGAGAAGGTAAAGTTCCTGATGACAAAGGACAGTGACCTGTTTGACATTCCTGAACGCAGCGAGATCAACCAGGATCTTGACCTTGCCACTTTTTTTAAATAGCAAAGGGTATGATAAGAACGATTAGATTCATACTGGCAGCGGCTCTTGTCATGCACGGTGCAACGTGTCTGGCTCAGAATCAATCAGACACCACTGAGGTTTCGGTTTCTGACTCACTGAAAGCCGGCGTCTACACAGACAGCTATCTGGACACTGTCACGGTTGAGAGGGTGTTCAAGCTTAATGATTATTCATTGTTAGGAGTTGAATACGGTGTCTCGTTCAGCAGGATGAGCTTCAATCCTCCTCAGACCCAGACAAATCTTTTCTCGCCGAACACCTTCGGAATATTCTACACACGCTACGGAAAGATGTTCAATTATCTTCCGTACTTCGGATTCAAGGTGGGGTTCCGCTACAGCCACGAAGGTTATAAGTTCAAAGAGAACAAGGACACGAAAACCACCTACAACATTGAAGGGGCGACTGAGGCCATTATGGATGTCGCCGAAATCCCTTTGATGGCTCATCTGCACCTTGACGGCCTGCATTACAAGATCATGGCCGATCTTGGAATCTATGGAGGATACAGGCTGAATATCAAGAGGACCGGTGACGCGGTTGACGAGTCTATAGCCAATTCCTTCAAGGACACTGACCGGCGTTTTGACTATGGTATATGCGGTGGAGTGGGATTCGGTCTTGTCTTTGATCCTGTCGAGTTCCACATCAATGTGAATGTCAGGTATTCATGGGGCACCATCTACGATCCGGACTATGTCAGCAAGGATTATTACAGGTTTGCATATCCTTTTGACATAATGGCCACCGCGGGAGTCTATTTCCAGCTAACAAGGAGAACAGGCCGAAGCAAGGCTCAGCTTAGGCGGGAGGCATACGATCAGGTCTACAATCCAACTCAAAAAACAACAGAACAATGAGATATTTGACAGCCAAGGCCGGAGACGTCCTTATCGGTGGTGGAAATCCGATTGTGGTCCAGACAATGTGCAACACGCACACGTCGGATGTGGAGGCGACAGTCGCGCAATGTGTCAGGCTTTATGAGGCCGGTTCGGAAATGATCCGGATAACGGTACCAGGTCCTGCTGATGTGGAGTGCGTGAAGTCTATAAAATCCCGCTTGAAGGAACTTGGCGTCAATGTGCCGGTCGTGGCGGATATCCATTTCTCTTCCCAGACAGCCATCATGGTCGCCCCTTTCGTGGAAAAAGTCAGAATCAATCCCGGAAATTTCCACAGAGACCATAATGAGGCCCGCAGGCAGTTCGCAAGACTCATCGAAGTCTGTAGGGACAACGGTACAGCAATCAGAATCGGGGTCAATCATGGCTCGTTGGGCGACTATATAACCAATCTTTACGGCAACACTCCCGATGCGATGGCCAAAGCAGCCTTGGAATGGCTGTCGATGTGTGAAGACGCTGATTTTTCAAATGTTGTGGTCTCGCTGAAATCCAGTAACACAATTGTTATGGTCGAGGCCTATCGAAAACTGATGGCAGCCATGAAGGAACACGGAGTGGTTTACCCGCTTCATGTCGGGGTAACCGAGGCCGGCAACGGTGACAGCGGCAGAATCAAGTCTTGCGTGGGAATCTCGACACTTCTCTCAGAAGGGATAGGCGACACAGTTAGAGTCTCTTTGACAGAGGATCCTGAGGCTGAGTTGCCGGTCGCTCGCTATCTTGCGTCCCGCTATGGCCACAGAATCGTCTCGTCAATGACTTCTGTCAGCCTTCAGGGACGCAAAGCTACAGCTGTTTATGACTCTCCGTCGCGTGAAACACTTTTGTCAGATGTATCTTGCGACTTCGGCAAGAGGCTGATGGACAGAACCTTGGACGAACTTGAACTAAAAGGGACATATATAGACGATTCTGGTGACAAGATCTCCATCCAAGATTCCGGAATCGGTACCTATCTCGTCGATGAATTGATGCAGGCTGCGAGAAGACGCTTCTACAAACCGGAATATGTCGCCTGTCCTGGCTGTGGCCGTACAATGTACGACCTTCAGAAGGCTTTTGAGGAAGTCAAAGCCAGAACCTCACATCTCAAAAATACAGTCATCGCTGTAATGGGCTGTATAGTCAACGGCCCCGGAGAGATGGCGGACGCTGATTGGGGCTACGTAGGCGAAGGCAACCACAAGGTCACCATCTATAAAGGAAAGACTCCCGTGCTGAAGCATATTCAGGACACGGAAGCCGTGGATCGTCTTGTGGAACTGATCGAAGCGGATCAGCCACAAGTTATTTAAGTTCTGCGATAACCGTCTCGCAGGCTCTGGTAAACTCCCCCTCCTTCACCTTGACATCGGCGTCAAGCGGAAGGAATATGTCGATTCGTGAGCCGAACTTGATGATTCCGCACTGCTTGCCTCTTTCGACCTTGTCACCTTCCTTTGAGTAACAGACAATCCTTCTGGCGAACGTGCCGGCGATCTGCCTGAACAAAATTTCTCCGTGATCATTGCTGATGACGGTGGAAGAGTGCTCGTTTTTCTCCGAAGCCTTGGGCAGGAACGCGAGCAGATATTTTCCCGGATGATACTTGTAGTAGGAAATCTTGCCGTCCAAAGGCCAGAAGTTGGTGTGGACATCGAAGAAATCCATGTACACAGACACCTGGATGCGGTCATCCTTGAAGTACTCCTTTTCATAGACCCTGTCAACGATCACGACCTTGCCGTCCGCCACGGAAGTGACCGTCCTGCTGTCCCCTTCCGGAATATCCCTGTCCGGAACCCTGTGGAACCAGAACACAAAGAACGCGAAGGCGAGCAATATGATAGTGATCGGGACGTAAATGTATGGATTGTGTATGAATGCTACTGCACATACTATCAAGACAGTTATCACCGCCCAGTTTATGCCGATTGTCCCGTGTGAATCCTTGTCTACTGTTATCTTCTTCATATCGTTTCTATGTTCAAATTGATTGTCAGATTATTTAAAGCAGGTCGAAGATCGCCAGATAAATCGCCCCGAACGGCATAGCCATCAAGGTGCTGTCAAACCGGTCCAGGAAACCTCCGTGTCCCGGAATTATCTTTCCGGAATCCTTTACCCCATACACCCTTTTCCATTGTGACTCAAACAGGTCGCCATAGACTCCGGTCACTGACATGATCAAGGAAAGAATCATGCAATGCATGAGGGGAAACTTCAATATTCCTAACTCATACAGCGCGAACGCCGCCAAAACTGAGCTGACCAGGCCGCCGATGAAGCCTATCCATGTCTTTTTGGGGGACACTGACGGGAATAGCTTTTTAGGGAATATCTTGCCAAGTGATATTCCGAAGGCGAAAGCCCCGACATCCGAGCACCATATTATTATAAAGAAACAAAGGAGCAGGTTGCCGCTGAAATTCCCGGCCTTGTCAAAGGCGATGAGGTTTGAGAGCGCTATCGGAACGGCGATGTACAAGAGACCTGTGTAGATGTTCGAGAATTTGCCATATTCCTCCTTGTCCTTGACGTACAAGGAGTTGATCATCACGATGAAAATCGGAACCATGGCAAAGGCCACGAACCTTATCGGAATATGATAAGATGCCGTGGCGAACAATAATCCGAAAAGGAAGATCGCCGCTATGATGGCCAGCACCTTTGAGAAGGTGTAGCTGTTACCCATCGTGATGTGGTAGAACTCCAACAGCATCACAGACATGATGAAAATGATCAGTCCGGCGAACAGAAACTTGTTGAACATCAGGCAGGCCAACATCGCAAGGATGAAGACCACACCTGAAATAGATCTGACGACTACGTTATTCATTTCCGGTTTCTGTTTTCTCGGTTTCATTTTGAGCCGGTCCCGTCCCTGATGGTTCCTCGAGATTTTCTACCGGTTTCACTTTAGGGCCGAGAATCTTCTCGATGTCTTCTGCGAAGATCACCTCTTTCTCGAGAAGCAAACGAGCCATTTTGACAAATCCATCCTTGTGCTCGGTCAGAATCCTCAAAGTCCTGTCGTGGATTTCATTGACAAGATCCTTGACTTCCTGATCCATCAACTCGGCTGTCTTCTCGCTGTATGGCTTGGTGAGATCATACCCCCTTGAGCCAGAGGAGTCATAGAATGAAACCTCTCCGATCTTGTCGCTCATTCCATAGAACTGAACCATGTTGTATGCCATGCGCGTAAGCCTCTCAAGATCATTAAGAGCGCCGGTGGCGGGTTCTCCGTTGACAATCTCCTCGGCCACACGTCCGCCGATCAATGCGCACATCTTGTCCATCAGGTAGGACTTGGAGAGAATCTTCCTTTCATCAGGAAGGTACCATGTCAGGCCAAGAGCCTCCCCTCTCGGGATAAGGCTGACCTTGAACACTGGATCAGAATACGGCAGCAGCCAACCGACCGTGGCATGGCCGGCCTCATGATACGCCGTGGTCCTTTTCTCAGCCGGAGTCATTATAGACCCCTTGCGCTCAAGCCCGCCGACAATCCTGTCAACCGCATCCAGAAAATCCTGGCGGTCAATCTCTTTCTTGTCCCGTCTGGCCGCTGTGAGAGCCGCCTCGTTGCAGACATTGGCGATATCGGCTCCAGAGAATCCCGGCGTGTGCTGCGCCATAAAGCCGAGATCGAAATCCTTGGCCACCTTCAGGTTGCGGGTGTGCACTTTGAATATTTCCTCCCTTTCTTTCAGTTCAGGAAGATCGACGTGAATCTGACGGTCAAAACGTCCGGCGCGAAGCAGCGCCTTGTCGAGGATGTCCGCACGGTTGGTCGCCGCGAGTATAATGACTCCGGAATTCGTGTCGAATCCGTCCATCTCCGTAAGGAGTTGGTTAAGAGTGTTTTCGCGTTCGTCATTTGAGGAGAAGCCCACGTTTTTGCCCCTGGCTCTTCCGACCGCGTCGATCTCATCGATGAAGACGATGCACGGTGCCTTTTCCTTGGCCTGGCGGAACAGGTCACGGACCCTTGAAGCGCCGACTCCGACGAACATCTCTACGAAGTCCGAGCCGGAAATAGAGAAGAACGGAACATTGGCCTCTCCTGCGACAGCCTTGGCCAGCAATGTCTTGCCTGTTCCCGGAGGGCCAACAAGAAGCGCGCCCTTCGGGATTTTACCTCCCAGGGCTGTGTATTTCTTAGGATTCTTCAGGAAATCCACGATCTCCATCACCTCTTCCTTGGCTCCGTACAGACCTGCGACATCCTTGAATGTGACATTCACCTTTTCCTTGTCGGCCAGCTTTCCTGTTGATTTGCCGACATTGAACACACCGCCTGGACCACCGGAGCCACCTCCCATGTTCCTGCTGAAGCCACGGAACATCCAGATCCACATGACGATGAGCAGTATCGGAAATATTATCCATTCAAGGACATTAGACCACATCCTGCTGTCGTTCTCCATCACTATCTTGACTTGACTCTCGTCAGGAGTGAGTTTGGCGTTCAGCTCTCCGAATTCCTTTTCTGCGTCGAACTTGTCTGAGACCAGAAATATGAAGTGCGGCGAACTCTGCGGTATCTTGCCGCCAAACTTGTCCGCATATTTGTTGAGCCTGTCCGGACGTACAGTGATGTTACCTTTGAAATCGTTCCTGACGAAATCAATTTCCTTGATGTCACCTTTCAGGAACATTTCCTGCACCTCGGCCCATTCTATTTTCTGAGGGTTGGCTCCGCTGTTGTTGAAAAGCAGCCATCCGATACCCAGTATGAGTATAAGGTAAAGCCACGAGAAATTGAATCTCACGCGGATGACCTTCCTTCTTGGATCATCGCCTTTCGGCATATTTGTGTTATTCGGCATCTGTTTCTGTCTTTTTGGTTTTAGGGACGCGTCTTTCCTTGTATTCTTTGTGTGGAGCGTCGGCCCAAAGTTCCTCCAGTCTGTAGAACTGACGGTACTCTGTCAGGAAAATGTGGGCGACGATGTCTCCGTAGTCCAGAATGATCCAGAAATTGTTTTCCATACCTTGGGTACGAAGTGGCTTTCTGCCTTCCTCGCGCATCTTGCTGATGACGTTGTCGGCTATCGCGTTGACATTTGTCGTGGAATCGGCGTTGCAGATCATAAAGTGGTCAGTGATCGCGGTTCCCAGCGGCCTGAGGTCTATGTCAATGACATTTTGAGCTTTCTTGTCGAGCATAGCGTCGGCCATGACCCGCAAATCGTGAGTAATCATATCGAGAATGTTTTATATTTTTGCATTACCATTCAAATATACAAATATACGACAAATTCTGAACCAATGAAAGAGGAAGTTGACATACAATGGCTTTTGGAGGTCGATTCCACTAATAATGAAGTCATAAGACACCTTGCGGATCTTGACAATCTGTCGGTGGTTGCCGCTGTGCGCCAGATCGCAGGACGTGGCCAAAGAGGAAATTCATGGCTTGCGGAAGCGGGAAAGAACATGACTTTCTCGATTGTGCTGAAGTTCGGAGAGGGGCACTTTCCTCTATTGGAGGCCTCTCGACAGTTCGTGATAACCCGTTGCGTGACTTTAGGAGTCGCCGATTATCTTGAATCCATGGGAATTGACTGTGCGGTCAAATGGCCTAACGACATTTATGTCAGAAATAAAAAAATCTGCGGTATGCTCATTGAGAACACATTGAGAGGCACCTACATTGCCACAAGCGTGATAGGTATAGGGCTGAATGTCAATCAGAAAGAGTTTCCGCCACAGCTTGTGAACCCTGCGTCGATGACCATGCTGACAGGCAAGGAGTATGACATCCACGCTGAATTACCCGTACTTTGTGGATTCATACGCGATAGGCTGACCAACTATGACAATGCTGATGAATATGCCGCAAGGCTATACCGCTTCGGAACATTAAATGAATATGTGGTCTGCCGGACTGGAGAGGCTGTACGCGCCATGATCGTAGATGTCACAGACCGTGGAATGCTATGCCTGGAAACAGAAAAAGGCGAACGTCTCGAGTTCGCCTTCAAGGAAATAAGCTATATAATTTAACGTAACTCTTCAATGGCCTTCGCAGGATCCTTGGCCTTGAACACAGAACTGCCGGCTACCAGCATTGTAGCTCCCGCCTCCGCAAGAATCTGTGCGTTTGCCTTGGACACGCCACCGTCAACCTCGATGTCCTTCACGACTCCCCTCCTGTCCATCTCGGCCTTCAGGGCTTTGATCCGGTCTATGGATTCCTCAATGAATTTCTGTCCTCCGAATCCGGCAAAGACAGACATGATCAGGAAGAAATCCACATCCTCGATGAATGGAAACAGTCTTTCAACAGGTATATCAGGGTTGATGGCCAGCCCCGCCTTGGCTCCGCTGTTCTTGATCCTCGCGATTATATCCTTAGGGTTCTTTCCCGCCTGATCCGCTGCCTCTAGATGGAAACTGATAAGACCGGCTCCGCTTTTGGCGAATCTGTCGATGTACTTGTCAGGATTGACAATCATCAAGTGTACATCCATCGGCACGGTCACGACCTTGGCTATCGCATCCACCACAGGAAAGCCGAAAGAGATGTTCGGGACGAGACTGCCGTCCATCACGTCGATGTGGATCAGGTCTGCGTTCTCGTTGACCATCCTGATGTCCGGCTCTAAATTCAGGAAATTGCCGGAAAGTATAGAAGGGGCTATCTTTATCATTTTACAGTGCTTTCGGTAACTGAGCCAGTCGAAGTGACCATGACTTAATTAAAATTGGTGACCACATCCACAAGATGCTCTGTGAACTTGTCAAGGGACGCAAGGTCAAGCTTCTCGCCCGGAGCGTGTACTCCACGCAGTGTCGGTCCGAATGAAATCATGTCCAGATCCCCGAACTTCTCGCCGAACAGGCCGCATTCAAGGCCGGCGTGGATGGCCTTGACCTCCGGCTCGCATCCGAACAGTTTCCTGTACGAATCCACGCATACCCTAAGTATGTGAGAGTCAAGGTTAGGCTTCCAGCCGGGATATTCGGAAAGATGCGTCACTTCGGCTCCGGCAAGCAGGAAATTTGCCTCAACCTTTGCCGCCATCATCTTTCGAGCTGACCCGGTTGAACTTCGCTGGCTTGTTATGATCTCGATCCTTCCATGCCTGTTCATCCTTACGGCAGCCAGATTGGTCGAAGTCTCCACAAGTCCGGGAATGTCCTGGCTCATTGTCTCTACCCCGTGCGGGCATGCGAACAGAGACATTATCAACCTCCTCGCGACATCACTCTGCACAGGCTTCTCTGTGCACCTGTACGTCTCTCCATTGAAAGTCAGACCAGGATCCGTCTTGAAATATTCATTCTTCAGATCCTCTCCGAACGCGTTGAACCTTGCGATCGTGGCCTCCGTGTCCGGGACGGTGATGATGGCCTCGCACTCTCTCGCGATGGCGTTAGGCTTGTTGCCGCCTTTAAGCATGACAAGCTGAAGCCCGTTGGCCATCTCAGAATAAAGGAATCGCGCCATCTGCTGCACAGTGTTCACCCTGCCTTTGTTGATGTCGTCTCCGCTGTGGCCTCCGAGCGCTCCCGCGATCTCCAGCTTGACTGGCTTGCAGCCTGCCTTGAAATCCTCCTGTGAGTAATTGAACACGGCTGTTGTGTCAAGACCGCCGGCACAGCCGATGAACATCTGACCCTCGTCCTCGGAATCAAGATTGATGAGTGTCCTGCCGGTGAAAAAGCCCGGCTCCATGCCGAAAGCGCCATCCATCCCGGTCTCCTCTGAGATGGTGAAGACGCACTCGATCTTACCCATCGGAAGGTCGCTGTCAAGAAGCGCCAGCATCGCCGCGACACCGATACCGTCATCGGCTCCAAGCGTCGTGTCCTTAGCTATCATCCAGCCGTCCTCGATGACATATTCAATAGGATCTTTGAGGAAGTCGTGCTGAACGCCGCTCCTTTTCTCGCAGACCATGTCCTGATGCCCTTGAAGAACAAGCGTCGGCACATTCTCCTTGCCTTTGCCCGCCTCCTTGACAATGCAGACGTTGCCTGTCTTGTCTGTTTTACATTCAAGATGCCTTTCCTCGGCAAAACGCTGAAGAAAGGCTCTCATCGGCTCTTCGTGTCCGGACTCCCTGGGGATCCGCGTGATCTCCTTGAAGATTGAAAGTACTTTTTCTGAGTTCATTTGGCACCTTTATTATCTTGCCGCAGGCACAAGCATCTTTTCGATGTCGGTCACATACTGTTTGAACATCTTGTCAGTGGTCATGAGATCCGACACCGTTGTGCAGGCGTGCAGCACTGTGGCGTGGTCTTTCCCTCCAAGTTCCATACCAATCGTAGACAGGGAGCAGCCGTTTATGTGGTTGCGGCTCATGAACATGGCAATCTGCCTTGCCTGAACGATCTGCCTTTTCCTGGATTTGGAAAGAAGTGTCTCGCGGGTGATGTTGAAATATTCACAGACAACCTCCTGAACCTTGTCAATGGAGACTTCGTTCTGGACCTCCCCCACGATGTTTCCTGTCACTTGCTCGGCAAGTTCTTTGGTTACTTCCTCATGGCATAATGTGGCGTTCGCGATCAATGAGATCAACGCCCCTTCAAGCTCCCTGAAGTTAGAGCGTATCCTGTTTGCCAACAGTTCCAGCACCTCGTCACTGACGGAAACCCCCTCGCGGGCACACCTCGCCTTCAGCATGGAAAGCCTTGTGTCATGGTCGGGCTTGGACAACTCTACAGACAGTCCCCACTTGAAGCGCGACAGGAGTCTTTCCTCGAAGTTCATCAGGTCAACAGGAGCGCGGTCGGAAGTGAAAACGAGCTGCTTGCCAGATTGGTGAAGGTGGTTGAATATGTTGAAAAACGCATTCTGCGAAGCCGGGCCTATGAGCTCTTGGATGTCATCCATGATAAGGACGTCTATCCTCATATAGAATGCCATAAAGTCTGTCAGCTTATTCTGAACATTAACAGCATTGACATACTGAGTCCTGAATTCATTGCCGGTAACGTAAAGCACAACCAGATCGGGATAGGCCTCGTGTATGGCGATTCCTATCGCCTGTGCGAGGTGTGTTTTGCCAAGTCCAGGACCTCCGAAAATGAAAAGAGGGTTGAACGGAGTCTTTCCCGGTTTGTCCGAGATGCTGATCCCGGCGTTGTATCCCATCTTGTTGCACTCTCCTTTAATGAGGTTGTCGAAGCAGTAAGTCGGATTCAGCCTTGGATTGATCTTCAGCTTCTGTATTCCCGGAAAGACAAACGGGCTGGGATTGCCGGATGGCTGGAAGGTGTTGATCATCACAGGTTTGTTCTCCGGGACATTTCCATGCGATGCCGAGAACACCATCGCCTGTTCCTTCTGCACGGGATGAATCTTGTACAGAAGCCTGGCGTCCTGACCGATGACTCTTCTAAGTGTCATCTTTATTATAGGAAGGAAAGCGTCCTCCAGATAGCTTCTGAAGAAATCGGTCGGAACTTCTACAGTCAGCGTGGAGCCTTCGAGAGAGACCGGTTTTATCGTCTTGAACCAAACATCGAACTGCTTGGGTTCAACATTCTTCTCGAATATCCGCAGACATTCGTCCCACACAGAAATATGTCTTTCCAGTTCAGCCATTTCTTTAAATGAAATTTTAATGAATTAAAGAGTGTTTATCCCTCGTTTGTTTGCTTGTGCAAAATTGGGGGAAAATTAATTCATAAAAAATCTTTTTTAGTATTGTTTTTGTTTTTTATTTTCCTTATGCAACCAGATGTTGAGCACTAATTGAATTATGTAATATTAATATAATCAATATTTTACACATTACAAAATTACTAAGTTCGCTATTATCAAGCAAGTTATAGATTAGAATTTATCTAAAATAAAAGCACCTCGTTCCCCAACAGTTTGATTACGTGTGAGAACGAGGTTCAGCCGGGCTGCTACCTTATCCGCTCGGCGACATTGTTTTCAACTTTTACAAGAAATGAGTCAGTGAAATCGTGTCTTAAAGAGCGGTTTTTCTTTTTGGCGACATCCAAATCAGCCGATAATCCAATCACGTACTTGAAAAGCCTTCCGGCCTTGATCTTGAGCACATCATTACCCTTGAAGAACGGATCGCTTTCGGACAAGGATTTGGATGAAACAAGGACTTGCGTCCCATAGACAACAGCATAAGGCTCATTTTCCGTGGCTTTGGCACTTTTGTCTACAGTTTTGCTTGATGTCTGGCTTGTCCGATCGGACGACTTGCCTGTGGCGGTGTCAATGTCGACATCAGATCCATCATATTCCTTCTTGTAGGTTTTGAACGCATTGTAGATGTCTGTGGCGATCCGTGCCCGCCCATTTTCCGAGATCAAGGACTCCCTGTCAGCAGAATTGGACAGGAATCCGCATTCGATGAGCACAGCAGGCATTGCCGTGCGCCACAGGACATAGAACGCGTCCTGTGATATTCCTCGGCTCTGCCGGAAGGCACCTCCTTTCATTTCTTTGTCTACCGCCTGAGCGAACTTGAAGCTCTGCTCCAGGTAGGCGTTCTGCATTAGATTCATGAATATGTATGACTCTGGATCGTTTGGATCAAAACCTTCGTAGCGGGTTGTGTAGTCGTCCTCAAGTTTGATCACAGAGTTTTCCCTGCGCACCACGTCCATATTTCCGGCATACATATCCTTGTTTTTGCTGTTATACTGGCCGAGGATGTGTACTGAATACCCGTTAGGCCCGTTTCTTTTGCCCGGGACAGAATTCACGTGGACGGATATGAACAAGTTCGCGTTGTTCGCGTTTGCGATGTCAGCCCTGCCCTGGAGGGTGACAAACGTGTCGTCGCTTCTGGTAAGGATGACCTTTACGTCCGGATAGCCCGCCTTGATCTTCTCTGCCAATCTCTTTGATATGTCGAGAACCAAGGTTTTCTCCATTGTCTTTCCGCTGGGGCTTATGCAGCCGGCGTCCTTGCCTCCATGGCCGGGATCGATGACGACCGTTGACAAGCGTATAGAGGCCGACGGATTTTGCGCTGAAGATAAAAATCCGGCCATAGAAAACGATACTGCCGTGAGTACGGCAAGAAAATTGCGATGTAAATCCAAAATATGTACTATATTTGTCTTTTGCAAATTTATAAAATAATTGCATTTCAGGAAGCATACATATAACTTTATCCTCATCGGAGCGCTTGTCGGCCTGACCGGATTTTCAATGTTCGGCCAGGATGTGAGGAGAAACCGCAACTTGAGGAAGGCAGCGGGAACCGAGATCGTATCCGATACGGCCATCTCTGCGGTGAAGGATCCTGTCGTAAGGATAAAAGATTCTGTACCAATAATAAAGGACTCACTGACCGCCGCCAGGGATTCCGCTCACAGGGCTGACTCCATTTCAAGGGCCGACTCTCTGTTCATGCTTGAGAAAAGCTCCTTGTCCAGACCGGCGTTCTCCGGCGCAAAAGATTCCATACGTCAGGATTTCTCCAACGGCCAGCGAAAAATGTACTATTGGGGGGATGTCGAGGTCTCATACGAGAATCTCAAACTCAAGGCTGACTACATGGAATATGACATGTCAACCGGAACCGTGTTCGCCAGAGGCACGTACGACAGCCTCTCCGGCACTTGGAAAGGCCAGCCTGAGATGACCCAGGGCAACCAGACCTTCAACATGGAGGAAGTCCGCTACAATTTCAACACCCAGAAGGCCAGAATCACGAATATGATAACCAGAGAGGATGATGGAATCATGCACGGAAAAAACATCAAGATGATGCCGGACAAGTCCATCAACATCACGAAGGGAAAGTACACCGTGTGTGACCTTGAGCACCCGCACTATTATCTTAAGATGTCCTCGGCCAAGGTGGTCACCAAGCCATCGCAGAAAACAGTTTTCGGACCGGCTCACCTGGTTGTCGAGGATGTCGACCTTCCGATAGGGATTCCCTTCGGATTCATTCCTAAGCGTCCAGACAGGGCGACAGGTATGCTTATGCCTTCATTCGGAGAAGAGAATGCCCGGGGATTCTACATGAGGGACGCCGGAATGTATTTCGTTTTGGGAGACTATTTTGACATGTCACTCACCGGAGATTACTACACTTTGGGATCTTGGGCGGCCAACCTGAATTCGAGATATATGGTCAAATACAAGTTCAGCGGAAACCTTGCCGTGAACTATTCCGTTGACCAGACCGGAGAGAAAGGAAGCTCTGATTTTTTCCAGAGCAAGAACTTCGGTGTCCGTTGGTCCCATTCACAGGATTCAAAGGCTCATCCCGGAACATCATTCTCGGCATCGGTGAACTTTTCCAGCCCTTCCAACAGCCGTTACAATTCTCATTCGGTCTCGGAGGCTCTTCAGAATCAGATTTCATCGTCAATCTCATACTCGAAGAACTGGAACGGAAAGTTCAACCTTTCCATCAACGCCCTGCACAGCCAGAACTCCAGGGACAGCTCGTATTCATTCACTCTTCCTAACATCACATTCTCTGTGTCAACGTTTTATCCATTCAAGATCAAGAACAGGGTCGGAAAGGAACGTTTCTATGAGAAATTCGCATTGGGATACAACACTTCGATCCAGAACAAGATCAATTTCAAGGCATCGGAGTTCGGTGAGCCTGGATTCATGGATAAATTCCAGAACGGAGTGGCACATAATTTTTCGATAAAACTTCCGGACTTCACATTGTTCAAGTACGTGAATGTGGCTCCTAACGTGAGCTACGGTATGAACTGGTTCTTCAGGAAGAGCGAGGCGTATTTCGATCCTGAGACAAACAGTGTCAAGACCGAGATGGGAAAGCAGTTCGGAACTTTCGGGGCCACGCACAACTATTCAGGATCCTTGTCGATGAGTACCCGTTTGTACGGTATGTATTCTTTCGGGAAATACCATAAGATACAGGCTCTCAGGCATGTTGTCTCGCCAAGCGTCAGCATGAGCTTCAGCCCTGAGAAAGGAAAGGCTTTCAATGGATGGAGGACATTGAACTACATTGACACGCTCGGTGTAGCCAAGACTTATGATTACAACATATATCAAGGTCAGATCAACTCGGCGCCGGGAAAGGGCAAATCCGCGACCATGAGCATTTCGATCGGCAACAACCTGGAGGCAAAGGTGCGTGATCTGAAGGACACAACGGGCACAGGGTCCAAGAAAGTCAAGATCCTCGACCAGTTTAACTTATCGACCGGATATAATTTCCTCGCGGACTCGCTTAAGATGAACAATGTAGGCTTGTCCATGTCCACATCAATCTTTGGCAAACTGGGTGTCAACGGAAATATGAACTTCGACCCTTATGCCATCAATGAGAAAGGGCA
This sequence comes from uncultured Bacteroidales bacterium, assembly GCA_934725285.1. Classification (GTDB taxonomy): domain Bacteria; phylum Bacteroidota; class Bacteroidia; order Bacteroidales; family UBA932; genus Cryptobacteroides. The sequence continues at coordinate 20,706 of CAKVBK010000020.1, forward strand.
AAGGGTCAACAAGTACAACATAATGGAGAACGGTGTCCCGTTAAGGCTCACCAACGTCAGCGCCTCGCTTTCATATTCACTGTCCGGAAAAGGCACAGTCAAGGGCAATGACGGCTCCAAGTCTTCCGGAGGAGATTCCGGTTCTTCCGGAAACCCGGCGGACTACTACAGGCGAATATATTACCACCCTGTCACAGGTGAATATATTCCTGGAGGATGGCTGTACTATACCAATCCGAATGTTCCTTGGAGTCTTAATTTCAACTATAGTTTTCAGATGAACCGGTCGTACAATTTCACGAACAACCAGCTCATCAAGAAAGACAACTACACTCAGACCCTCGGTGTCCAGGGAAATATTCAATTGACTCCGAAAATGTCTATGCAGGCGCAATCCGGCTGGGATTTCACAGCAATGAAGATGACCACGACACAGTTCTCATTCAGGTATGACCTTCATTGCTTTAATATTTCAGTGTCTTGGGTGCCTTCCGGAATGTACCAGTCATATTCGTTCCTGATTTCGGCAAACGCCGCGGCTTTGGCTGATCTCCTCAGGTTCAAGAAAAGCACCAGCTATTGGGACAATTAGCCGCAGCCTAAAAGATGTTCCTGGCTTGTTTGTCAGACTCTGCGTTCTCGTTTTTGGATATTCAAGATATTATTTCTATATTTGCATACTGCATACTTCCAGCGCAAGCTGATAAAATACCCGAAATATTATTTCTGAAATCATCCGGCCACATAGCCGGAATCATTAAAAGATATGCCTTATAATTTATTCGAACTCACTCAGATGAGCAGGGAGCAGCTTGAAAAAGTGGCTCAGGAGCATCAGATTAAGAACATTAAGAAACTGACGGATGAGAATCTGTCATTCGCGATATTGGATGCGCAGGCAGCCGCGGCGTCTCAGGAACCGATAGAGAAGCCAAAGGGAAAGCGCGGACGGCCACGCAAGAATCCTTTGCCTGATCAGGCCAAGACTTCGGCTAAAACAGAAAAGAAGGTAAAGGATTTGCCGGAGGCTAAGGAAAAGGTGGAATCCAAAGAACAGAAAGAGGCTGCTGAGTCTGCTGCCGCTGTTCAGGAGCAACCGGTCAAGCCAGCTCCTAAGAAGAGAGGACGAAAGCCTAAATCAGCGGCCTCGCCTGTCGAGCAACCGCAGGCAGCCCCCGGCGCGCAGGTTGATAACAAACCGGAAGAGCCGGTTGCCGCCGCACAGGAGGAGGGTGACGCGCAGGCTTCCACAGAAGGCCCGGCAGACAAGCCGGTAAATGGCAAAGAGTTCATACACGCTCTTTTTGATGATCTCAAGGATGATCCTGCAGCATCAGGCGACATCAGCCGCAGAAAACAGAAGAACAAGTTCCAAGGGCAGAATCCTAATCAACAAAAGCCTCAGAATTTCCAGAATCCTAACCAGAGGCCAAAAACTCCCGAGATTGAGTTTGAGGGAACCGTAGAGGCTACCGGGGTTCTTGAGATTATGCCTGACGGCTATGGATTCCTTCGTTCCTCGGATTATAATTATCTGAACTCCCCTGACGACATCTATGTCAGCCAGAGCCAGATAAAGAACAATGCCTTGAAATCCGGAGACACTGTCACAGGTGAGATCCGTCCTCCAAAGGAGGGTGACAAGTACTTCCCTCTCGTGAGAATAAAGTATATAAACGGGCGCACTCCTGATTACATCCGTGACAGGGTTCCGTTTGATTTCCTCACACCGTTGTTCCCGGAGGAGAAGTTCAATCTTCTAGGACATGGGCATCAGAGCGATCTTTCGTGCCGTATCGTGGACATGTTCACACCTATCGGAAAAGGACAGCGCGGTCTTATTGTTTCCCAGCCTAAGACCGGTAAGACAATGCTGTTGAAGTCGATAGCCAACGCCATAGCAGACAATCACCCCGAGGTTTACGAAATTGTCCTACTTATCGATGAGCGTCCAGAGGAGGTTACCGACATGAGCCGCAGTGTCAAGGCAGAGGTTGTCGCCTCAACCTTCGACGAGCCTGCGGAAAGGCATGTGAAGGTTGCCAATATGGTGTTGGAAAAGGCACGCAGACTTGTTGAGTGCGGTCATGATGTAGTGATCCTGCTTGATTCCATCACGCGTCTCGCACGCGCCTACAACACTGTCCAGCCTGCTTCTGGTAAGGTGTTGACCGGAGGTGTGGACGCGAATGCCCTTCAGAAGCCGAAACGGTTCTTCGGCGCTGCGCGTAACATTGAGGGTGGCGGCTCGCTGACAATTCTTGCCACGGCCTTGACTGACACCGGTTCAAAGATGGATGATGTTATCTTCGAGGAGTTCAAGGGCACCGGCAACATGGAGCTTCAGCTTGACAGGACTCTTGCCAACAGACGTATCTTCCCTGCCGTCAATGTCGTTCTATCCAGCACACGTCGTGACGACCTTTTGTACAGCCGTGAGGCGGCCAACAGAATCTGGATCCTGCGCAAGCTCCTTGCCGACATGAATCCTACCGAGGCGATGAACTTTATGCTTCAGCTGATGGACGAATACAAGACAAACGACCTTCTGCTTGAGAACATGAACAAGGTCACCCCACGTGACGCCAAATACTACGACACTTACTAATTGGTTTTAGGAATATAATGATAAAGGCGATTGGAATTATTTCAGTCGCCTTTTCTTTTAATTAAGAATCAACTGAAAGGCAGTTACCTCCAGCGATCCTCCCCACTCCGTGCTGCTCGCTATGAAGGTCCACTGGATCTTCATTAATCGCTCACGACCTCCCTCTTCGGGAGCCAAAGTCGCTTGCGGCAACTGCCTTTCAGTTGATCAAGTATAACAATATGTGATACTTTTATCGCCGAATATTTGGTGTGGCAGACCTTGGCCGCCCGTGGCCAAGTGAAAGGGTGGACCACCGTAGGCGGGACGGGATGGAGCGCGCAGCGCGGAAGTCTGCCACATTAAAGATGGTATCTAATCCAGAAATCAATACTGATCCCAGGACTTGATCTGGATGTCGTTGATGCTGGTGGAGCAGAAGGCACGGATGAAGGCGGTGGCGAGGCGTGCGTTGGTGAAGAGGGTGACATTGAAGTCGATGGCAGCTCTTCTGATCTGGTAACCGTTAGACAGCTCAAGCTCTGAGAAGTTTTTAGGAATGTTGATTACCATATCAACTTCCTTGTTCTGAATCAT
>CAKVBK010000021.1 GCA_934725285.1 uncultured Bacteroidales bacterium
CATCTGTCCAGCCGTATCTCGGCCATCTGAATCCGTGGCTCGCTGCTTTCCAGCAGGTTCATTATCTCTTCCAGAGTTCGGTTCTGGATTGTTGTGCAGATCATATTCTTAGATTCAAATTATTTCAAAGCTTCCACCGCATCTTCGACCCGAAGCTCCCTTGTCTCGACCCGTCCGATGCCCAGCGGCAGCACAAAGTGGACAAACTCCCCATCCGCCTTTTTGTCTTTCTTCATCGCATCCGCAAGAGTGTCAATGCTGTACGGACTCTCGACCGGCAGCCCGCAAGCCATAAAATCCGCTTCCAGACGCTCGGAAAGACCGTCCGTCAGCCCCAAAGACTCAGCCAGCCGTGCAGCCAGAATAATCCCCATCGAGACCGCCTGACCGTGCGAAACAGTCTCCCGGGAATTCTTCTCGATTGCGTGCGCGAAAGTGTGTCCCAGATTGAGCAGCCGGCGCTCCCCCCGCTCGTCCGGATCCCTTCCAGCAATGCCCGCCTTTACATTCGCCGCCACCGCGATCAGCTCCCGGAATGTCTGTGAATATTCCCGTACGGCAGCCTCGGCGGAGCCTCCCGACGCCCGCTCATGAATATTCGAGAGCATATTCACCGCCCTTTCATATTCATTGCACTTGTTGTTGATAATGAATGTTTTGAGTAGTTCGGCAGCTCCGGAGAGGATCTGCTGGTAGGGGAGTGTCTCCAGCGGCTCCGGGCAGATGAATGTCATTTCCGGCTGGCGGATCACTCCGATGATGTTCTTGTAGGAGTCGAGATTCACGCCGTTTTTGCCGCCGATTGCCGCATCGACTTGCGAGAGTAACGTGGTCGGAACGAATCCGAACTTCACGCCTCGCTTGTAGACAGATGCCGCGAACCCGACCAGATCTGTCGTGATCCCTCCGCCAATGCCCAGTACAAACGCCTCTCTGTCAGCGCCTTTCTCTAAAAGCCATTCCTCGATCTCCAGCAGCGTGACGAGCGTTTTCCTTTCTTCCGTCGCCTCGATCGGGAATATTCCTTTAGCTTCAATGCCAAGCTTTTCCACGATGCCGCCCACATTCCGGTCGTGGATTATGAATATGCTTCCGTAGCCACCGAGGTGCCTTTTGACATCCTCCAGCGGGCAGTCGATGATGTTGATTGTCTCCATCCGGTTATCCTCTGCCACTTGCTTTGGCGGCACGGCTACAATGTGTAAAGATTCAGCCCGGTCTCCTCATCGAAGTGGCGGCCTACCTTGCAGTTATAGCGTCTGATGAACACCTCGCAGGCGCCGTTGATGGTAGCTGTGAGCAGATGGCCGCCCACGACCGTGTAGTCCGCCCGCCCGAAGTTGGCGTGGAGATGCAGATAGACCTTGCCGTCCTTCTCGGAGATGTTGCCCACAAGACTTGAAATTTCCATCTGCTCCTCGAACGTCTTGTCGACATAATGCTTGGTGGCCGGGTTGAGGAACCTCAGAGTGGCGTTGTTCACCGCCCCGATGCCGCTCACCTCTCCAGCCAGAATCCCTTGCTCCTGGCAAAACGCCGCAATCGCCCCCATCAGCTCCTGATGGTTGTCAATGCTGACGACAAACCTGTCGCCATCCTGCTTGAATGTGTACATCGCTCAAAAATTTTCGTGAATATACTAATAATCCCTGAAATCCCTATTCGCATAAATCACTATCTTTGCGGCAAATTATCCATGAATATGAGAAAGGACATCACGAATGTTGTTTTTGATTTCGGAGGGGTGGTCGCTCCGGCGGATCTCGGAATTGTCGTAGACAGGTTCAAGGCGCTTGGACTTGAGAATATAGAGAAGTACCTCAACATGGTCCGTCAGCAGGGGTTCTTCGGAGATTTCGAGACAGGTCTGATTGACAAGGAGGAATTCCGCGCCAGAGTCAGCAAGGAAGCCGGCAGGGAAGTGAGCATGGACGAGTGCCGTGACGCCTACATGGGATTCTTCTCCACCGTTCCGGAAAGGAATCTTGATCTCTTCAAGAAGCTGCGCGCCGAAGGCTACCGTCTTTCCCTCCTTTCCAACACCAATCCTTTCATCATCGAATGGGCTCTGAGCAAGGAGTTTGACGGCCACGGCCACTCGCTTGATGAGTATCTTGACAGCCTCTATGTCAGTTACGAGATGAAGGTGATGAAACCTGACGAGAAGATATTCCGCATGATGCTTGAATCTGAGAATGCCGCCCCCTCCAAGGTCCTTTTCATCGATGACGGTCCCAAGAATGTCGAGGCCGCCCGTAAGATCGGCATCAACGCCATCCAGGCCACCAACGGCAAGGACTGGACCGAGGATGTCCTTCGTTTCCTTGCTTAGTTCTTACTTTTGCCCTCTGTCGTGAGTCCGTGAGCAGAATGGAAACTCTTACGCACCAAACACCAGTTCCAGTCATCCCGTGCGCGAGGATACTCTTTTTGCGTACCGACAAAGATTTATAGAATGACACGTGTCGCAAGATCGCTCTTCCTGGCTCTGTGCCTGTCTCTTTCGCTTGGATCCATTCAGGCGGAAGACAAGGGTTCCATTGTCAAGACCGGGCACTCGTTCGTGCCGTTTCCGATGGCCGGATTCGACGGGGCGAAGGGAATCCTGTTCGGAGCGTTGATGAACGTCTATGATTTCGGAGACGGATCCACGTACCCCAACCCTAAGAGCAGCAGCTACTTCGAGGCTTCCGGCTACACAGGCGGCAGCAAGACTTTAATAGCATCTTTCGACTCCGGGAGTCTTTTCCCTCAGGTGAGGATGAATCTTGCCGCGAGCCACTGCGCGGACAACGCGATGGAATTTTTTGGCTTCGGAGGCCGTCGTACCTTCTACGACACGGAGGCGGACGAAGGCTTCTACAAATACTCCCGCGCGACCACAAACCTTAGGGCGGATTTTTCCGGGAATATCGCCGGGCACCTTTCATGGGAGGCCGGTTACCACTTCAACGCGTTCAGGGTCAAGGATTACCGGCCAAAGGACGGGAATAAAGGAATATCCTTGTTCAGTCTCTACAGGAGTTGGGGAATAATCCCGTCCGACGAGATATTCAGAAAATATTCCTCCGCCGTAAGATTTGGCCTGTGCTACGATTCACGGGACTATGAAGGGGTTCCGACCAAGGGAATCCTTGCGCGTGCTGGCCTGACCGCCGCCCCGTCTTTCTTCGGCTCCTCGGAATCATACCTCAAGTTTCATGCGACATTCCGGCAATATATCCCTTTGGCCGAGGATCGTCTGACACTGGCGTATCGTATGGACTATCAAGATTTTATCGGAGACGCTCCGTGGTATGTCCTTCCGTTCTACACTCCAGGAGGTCCGGTTTATGACAACGCTGCCCTCGGGGGCTACAGGACCGTCCGCGGTCTTTTGTACAACAGGGTCTCCGCTCCAGGCATCGGCTTCTTCAACACTGAACTTCGCTGGAAATTCGCCGGCCTGACTCTTCTGAAACAAGACATCGGCTTGATGCTGAGCGGATTCTGCGACGGAATCACATCCTTGCGCTCTTTCGATGTCAGCAACAGGACGGATGCCTTCCCGGAGTTATATTCAAAGTACATCACCTCCTCCTCTGGAGACGCACTCCATCTTTCCGCGGGCGCTGCCATAAAAATAATCCTCAACCGCAACTTCGTTCTGAACATTGAATATGCCCGCGCGTTTTCCGTCCAGGACGGCTCCGGTGTAGTTTATTTCAACACAGGATTCTATTTTTAGTTCTCAAATATATGCTGCAAGTATTTGTTTTCGATGGAAATTTCTTATATTTGCAGTCCTTTTCCGATTTTGCGGAATCGCGAAACGTTGGAATGGTTCCGTAGCTCAGCTGGATAGAGCAACAGATTTCTAATCTGTGGGTCTAGGGTTCGAATCCCTACGGAATCACGAAGCGGGTGGCTGAGATTCGGCCACCCGCTTTCGTGATGTTATATGGTCTCCTTATTTCAGGGCGCTGATATTCTCCGATAATGTGCTAAATTTGCCTTGTGGAAAATCCATGCGGAATCCTGCTTTTGTAAATTTAGAGATATGAAATTCATAAGTTGGAATGTGAACGGCCTCAGGGCGTGCGCCGGAAAAGGCTTTGATACTGTGTTCAATACTCTTGACGCGGATTTTTTCTGCCTTCAGGAGACAAAGATGCAGCCCGGGCAGTTGGACCTGGAGTTTTTGGGGTACACCTCGTACTGGAACTCAGCCGAGAAGAAAGGGTATTCAGGCACGGCGGTATATTCAAGACACACTCCGTTGTCGGTCAAGTATGGCATCGGTGTCGAGGAACACGACCATGAAGGACGTGTCATCACGCTTGAGATGCCGGAATTCTATCTCGTCTGCGTCTATGTTCCGAACTCCCAGGACGGTCTCCGAAGGTTGGACTACCGGATGCGGTGGGAGGATGATTTCCGGAAATATCTTTCCGGCCTCGCCGCCCGTAAAGGCGTTGTCGTCTGCGGGGATATGAACGTGGCGCACAATGAGATAGATATAAAAAATCCTGACACCAACCGCCGCAACGCCGGTTTCACCGATGAGGAGCGAGGCAAGTTCTCGGTTCTTCTGGATTCCGGCTTCACTGACTCGTGGCGGTTCCAGCATCCGGATGAGGTGAAATATTCATGGTGGTCGTACCGCTTCCACGCCCGTGAGAAGAATGTTGGTTGGCGGCTGGACTATTTCCTTGTCTCCGACTCCCTGAGGGACAAGATCACCGCGACTGAGATCCACTCCGAAATCTTCGGATCTGACCACTGTCCGATTGAGCTTGACCTGAGTCTGTGATGGCCGTATATATTTTGATCACACTTTCCATTTTGAAGAACAACTTTTCTGTCATTTTTGTATATTTGTGATTGATGCCTCGTTGCCGGCGGGAACGCTGTGGCTTCAAGGCTTACGGAAATTCAAATCACAAAAGAACCTAAGAATATGTTCGCAAAAGAGATCTACATCGCAAGGCGCAAGGCTCTGTTGGAGAAGATGGCGCAGACCGCTCCGCAGGGGAAGCGCGGAATAGCCCTGTTCGTGGGCAATGTCGAAGCAGCCGCACAGTACAAGGACAACGCCTATAAATTCCGTCAGGACTCATCATGGCTGTACTATTTCGGCCTTGACGAGCCACGCTATGCGGCCATTCTGGACCTTGACAGCGGAGAGGAGACCATCTTCGCGGACGATGTCGAGATCGGAGACATCATCTGGATGGGACCTCAGCCGTCAGTCGCGTCAAAGGCCGCTGAAGTCGGTGTAAGCAATTCGGCTTCTTATGGTTCGCTGAACATCGCCGTCACAAAGGCTCTGGCCACGGGCCGGAATATTCATTTCCTTCCTCCGAGCCGTTACTACAACACGATGAAACTGGCCGCTCTTGTGGGAATATCCAACGAAGATGTCGCCCGTGTGGCGCCAATCGACGAGGACGGCGGCAAGCACGCCTCAAAGGAGCTCGTGCAGGCTGTAATATCTATGAGACTTGTGAAGGAACAGTGCGAGATCGACCAGATTGACGCTGCCGGCGCTCTCGGCCAGAGGATGCACACTGTCGCCCGCGAAAGTGTGAAGGTTGGCATCATCGAGCAGGAGATTGTCGGCAAGATGGAGGGTGTGACCCTCAGCGAGGGCTGGGGAGTGTCGTTCCCGACCATTCTTACCCAGCATGGTGAGACTCTGCACAATCATCTGCACGACAAGGTCATAGAACCGGGCAAGCTGATGGTGATCGATGCCGGGGCCGAGAACAACATGCACTATGCCTCGGACTTCACCCGCACTCTGCCGACAGGCGGAAAGTTCACACAGAAACAGAGGGACATCTACCAGATAGTCTGTGACTGCAATGAATTGGCTTTCAGGTTGACAAAGCCGGGAGTGACCTATCGGGACGTGCATTTGGCGGTTGCAAGGCTGATGCTTGAGGATCTGCGCTCTCTTGACATTGTGCGCGGCAATCTGGACAACATGCTGCACGAAGGTGTCGCAGGGCTGTTCCAACCGCATGGCCTTGGCCACAACATGGGTCTTGACGTTCACGATATGGAAGATCTCGGCGAGGATCTCGTGGGTTATGATCCGGACCAGAAGCGTTCATCGCAGCTCGGTCTCGGCAGCCTCAGGATGGCCCGCAGGCTTGTCCCTGGCAATGTCGTCACCGATGAGCCGGGAATATACTTCATCCCTGCGCTGATCGAGAAATGGAAGAGCGAGAAGCGCGACAAGGGTTTCGTGAACTACTACAAGCTGGAGCACGACTATCTTGACTTCGGAGGAATCCGTCTGGAGGACGATGTGCTAGTGACAGAGGACGGCGCGCGCCGCACGGGCCCGAACCGCCTCCCGATCCAGCCGGACGATGTCGAGGCTGCCATGGCTTAGGAATATTAATCCTTGGATATTCAATGAGCGTTTTAGTCATCATCCTTGCCGTGCTGGCAGGAGTGATAGGCATAGTCGGGAGCATTGTCCCGGCATTGCCGGGCCCTCCTGTCAGTTGGGTCGGTCTGATGATTCTTTATTTCTGGGGGAACGGCACAAACGGGGCAGGTGACCCGATGTCGCTTACATTCCTGCTTGTCTGGTTGGGAATCACGGTGGCTGTGACGGTCATCGACTACATCGTGCCGTCCTGGTTCACCAAGATCACCGGTGGTTCCAAGGCGGCAGGCAGAGGGGCTATGGCCGGAATGCTTGTCGGGATGTTCGTGCCACCGGTCGGAATCATCCTTGGAACACTTCTTGGCGCCTTTCTCGCTGAACTGGCTTTCGCCGGCAAAAACGGCTGGGAGTCAGCCAAGTCGGCTTTCGGCGCCCTGATGGGTTTTCTCTGCGGAACTGGCGTCAAGCTGATCGCCAGCGGAATGATGATGTATTACATAGTAGTGTATCTTACTTGAATATGGAAGAAAAGTACTCTCGTTTTATCGAGGCTGTACAGCGTTTCGTGCCGAGGAACGGAATCTACACAGACGAACTCAGGCGTTTCGCCTGGGGCACGGACGCCGGCTTCTACAGGCTTGTGCCGAGGATAGTCATCCGTTCGTCCGGCGAGAAAGAGATCTCCAAGATCCTTGAGGCGGCGTCAAGATTTGATGTTCCGGTTACATTCCGCGCGGCCGGGACCAGTCTGTCAGGCCAGTCTGTCAGCGATTCCGTACTGGTGGTCGCGGGCAAGAACTGGGAGAGGTACAAGGTCTCCGACGACGCTTCCGAAATCACACTTGAGCCAGGAATCGTCGGAGCGAGAGTGAATGCCATCCTGAAACCTTTCGGACGAAAATTCGGTCCGGATCCGGCCTCCATCGGAAGCTGTATGGTGGGCGGAATCGTGATGAACAACGCCTCGGGAATGAGCTGCGGAACCCACGCCAACAGTGACAGGGAACTGGAGAGCGTCCGGATGGTGTTCGTTGACGGAACTGTGCTTGACACCGGTGACGAGGCCTCAAGGGAGGCCTTCCGTGCCGGCCATCCTGACTTCATCAGAAAGATCGAGGATCTCAGGGATGAAATCCAAGCGGACAAGGAACTCTCGGACCGGATAAGGTTCAAATATTCAATCAAGAACGTCACGGGACTCAATATATTCCCGTTTGTCAGGTTCCATGATCCCTTCGACATCATCGCTCACTTGTTGGTAGGCTCTGAGGGCACGTTGGCGTTCATGAGCCGGGTCACTATGAAGACCTTGCCTCTGCCGTCCAAGGAAGCGTCCGCTATGGTTTATTTCGGCGCGATAAGGGAAGCCGCCGAGGCGGTCGTGGCTCTAAGGAAAGAAATTGACCCGGCTGTGCTGGATGCCGCTGAACTGCTTGACAGAAGATCTCTTGCGTCAGTGGAAGACCCTATGCTGAATGAATATCCCGACAAAGATCTGACCGCTCTCCTGCTTCGCGTCACTGGCTCGGATCAAGCTGACCTCGATGCGAACATCGGAAAACTGTCGGATGTACTCAACCGCTTTTCCGTCTTGAATGATGCGGAAGGCAATGCTTACATATTCAGTAGTGATCCTTCTGTAACCGGAAAATACTGGGCCATCCGCTCGGGCATATTCCCGTCTGTCGGCGGAATGCGCCGCCAAGGTACGACCTGCCTGATTGAGGACATCGCCTTCCACATTGAGGACCTGCCGGACGCCACGGTTGATCTGTCGGCCCTGCTTGACAAACACGGTTACGATGATTCATGCATCTACGGCCACGCCCTCGAGGGAAATTTCCATTTCATCATCAACCAATCATTTGATTCTGGGGAGGAAGTGAATCGCTATGAATCCATGATCCGTGATGTGGCTGAAATGGTTGTCGGAAAATATGACGGATCTCTGAAGGCCGAGCACGGGACTGGCAGGAATATGGCTCCGTTTGTCTCGTATGAGTGGGGGGAGAAGGCGTATGGGATCATGAAGCGTGTGAAGGATCTGTTTGATCCAGAGAGGCTTCTTAATCCTGGCGTGATATTCAATGACGATCCAAAGTGTTTCCTGCGGAATTTCAAGGCGTTGCCTGTGTTGAAGCCATGGGTTGATGATGCCGAAAATGTAGGACCGGAGCTTGCGGAGGTCTATAAGAAACTTAACAAGTGTATCGAGTGCGGCTTCTGCGAGGTGAACTGTCTGTCATGCGGTTTCACGCTTTCCTCCAGAACCAGGATCGCCACGCAGAGGGAAATCACTTCCTTGCGAGCGTTGCCAAAACCAAGCTCGGAGGAACTTGCCCACCTTCGGACACTTGAAAAGGAATATTCCTACTTGGGAGAACAGACATGCGCCGGGGACGGCCTCTGCTCGACTTCTTGTCCTATGGGCATCAATGTGGCGGATCTGACTCATCAGCTGAGACGTTTGAATATGTCCGCGGGGTCGTTCGGCCACGGTGTCTGGAACTTTACGGCAAACCATTTCGCAGGAGTCAAGAGCGGGCTTCGTGGAGCTCTCAGGATGGCCACAGCCGGCGAGACCGTGCTTGGAGACCTTGCGATGAGCGGTCTCTGCCGTTGGCTTCACAATGCCGTCCGCCTTCCGCTCTGGACTCCCGCTACGCCTAAGGCCTATAATATTCCCAAGTCGCTTCGTGCTTTGGTGCAGAACTGCACTTCGCTTTCCGATGCGGCCCCCGTCTCTGGGCTTGTCGAAGAGGCTCCTTTGGCGGATAAGGTGGTCTACTTTCCAAGCTGCATAAACCAGATGATGGGCCTCCCGAAACATCACCACGCCGTTGACAAGCCTCTTGTCGAGGAGATGGTCAGCCTTTTGGCCAAAGCCGGCTACGAGGTAATATTCCCGAAGAATATGTCCTCTCTTTGCTGCGGTACGATCTGGGAGAGCAAAGGCATGCCCGAAATCGCTGACAAAAAGACCTCTGAACTTGAAGAGGCGCTTTGGCAGGCCAGCGATGGCGGGCGGTATCCGATCCTCTGTGATCAGAGTCCGTGCCTCCATCGAATGCGGCATAAGATCAAGAAGATGAGACTTTTTGAGCCCGCCGAGTTCATCCTTGGGTTCCTGGCGGACAGACTGGACTTCCACAGGACAGACACACCAGTCGCAATCCATCTCACATGCTCGATGCGTTTGATGCACAAGACCGACAAGATGCTTGAGTTGGCACGGATGTGCTCCACTAACGTGGTTGTGCCCGAAGGCGTTGGCTGCTGCGGTTTCGCCGGAGACAAAGGCATGACCCATCCGGAACTCAACAAGTATGCCCTGCGCAAGCTGAAGGACCAGGTCAAAGGCATCCCTGCCGGCTATTCCAACAGCCGCACATGTGAGATCGGCCTCGCCGCCAACTCCGGCATTCCGTACGTCTCCATCGCCTACCTCGTGAACCGCTGCACCACAGCCAAGAAAATCTAAGGAAATTCCGTATCTTTGCCCCTATGGAAGTACGTGCGAAAAAAGCTCTCGGACAGCATTTTTTGACTGACCAGAGCGTTGCGAAGAGCATTGTCACCGCTCTTGAAGGACATCAGGCGTTGGAGGTCGGCCCCGGAATGGGTGTCTTGACCCAGTACCTGTTGCCGAGACCTGAGTTGGCGTTGAAGGTAGTCGAGATTGATGACGAGTCTGTTGTCTATCTCAAGAAGCATTACCCGAAGCTGGGGGAAAATCTGATTGAGGGTGATTTTTTGAAGATGGATCTTGACGGCATATTCGACGGGGAATATTCAGTGATCGGGAATTTCCCTTATAATATCTCCTCGCAGATTTTCTTCAAGATCCTTGAACATCGCGACCGCATCCCGGAGGTTGTCTGCATGATCCAGAAGGAGGTCGCCGAACGCATCGCCGAGAAACCTGGCACCAAGACCTATGGAATCCTGTCGGTCTTCCTTCAGGCGTGGTATGACATTGAATATCTTTTCACAGTGGGGTCAGGTGCCTTCAATCCGCCGCCGAAGGTCCAGTCCGCCGTGATCCGTCTCACGCGTAATTCGCGCACGACATTGGGTTGCGATGAAAAGCTTTTCCGGACTGTTGTGAAGACCGCTTTCGGCCAACGGCGCAAGACTCTCCGCAACTCCCTCAAACCGTTGATCAAGCCGTCTATGCTGCCTGCCACAGACCCTGTTTTCGATCTCCGTCCTGAGCGTCTGAGTGTTGAGGATTTCATCACTTTGACCTTGAAACTTATGTAGGTACGTCTTGACTTTGCTGATTGAATATTTCCGCCTCTAAAAAAGGTTCCGGACAAATCAAGGCAGTTTTCCGGTTCTTCATTGAATATAACGAAAGCCGGCTTCCCAACTTCGGGAAGCCGGCTTTCGCTTTGTCTGTTTGATGGCTACGCCGGGTTGACAGGAATGTCCGGGACTCCGCCCGCATAGTCGGTGACGGTGACCTTGATGGACTTCTCAAACTTGCCGCGAGGGCTCTCGAAAGAGATTGTCAGATTGGCTGAGCCCGCGGAAACTGCCGTGATGGTCACAATACCAGTTCCGTCTTGGTCGCCGGTAGTGATTGAGACGGCATCGTTGCCATCGCTGACCTTGATCATGTCCGCTGTGGCCTTGAAACTTGGGTCTGTGACATCAATGACAGTCAGGTTGAGGACGCTTTTCAGTCCGATGATGATTTCGTTTCCTGCAAGGATGGATTCATTGGCCGTGTCGTAGATCACGAGGTTGGATGAGAAGAATACCCTCACGTTGACGCTCACTGAATATTCACCGTCCTCTGTGGTTGCCGTGATGACAGCCGTTCCGGTCTTGATCCCTTTGACTGTTCCGTCATTGTCAACTGTCGCCACTGAAGGATCACTGGAGACTATCTTTATGTTTTTGTTGGACGCATCCTCCGGCAAGACTGAGAAGTTTAGCTTTACGGTGGCTCCGTCCAGAAGCGTGACATCCTTTTGGCTACAAGTGATTCCTGTCACCGGGATCGTGACGATAACTTTGCATGTGGCCGACAATCCTTGATCGACCGTTGTGGCTGTAATGGTCGCCTCTCCTTTGCCGATGGCGGTCACTTTACCCGTTTCGTCAACCGTGGCGACATTGTCATCGCTGGAACTCCAGATGACGCTCCCGTCCGTGGCGTCGGAAGGAACAACGGTGGCCGTCAGCCGCGCGCTTCCGCCGGGAGTCAGGCTTATGCTTGATTGATCCAGCGTTATGCCTGTGACGAATATTGTACCTTTCTCCACTATGACTTCACAGGAGGCTGAATAGCCTCCGTCTTCTGTGGTCACGGTGATTGTTGTTGTGCCTGCTGAAATGGCTGTGACAACACCTTCGTTTACCGTGGCTATGTCAGGAGACGCGCTTTCCCAGCTGACATTCTTGTTCTCGGCGTCGTCCGGTTCCACTGTGGCCGTGAGCTTCGTGGTGTTCGTGCCGTTGTTGAGTTGCAGCGTGACGGATGAATTGTCAAGCCTGACTCCGGTCACATTGACGGTTTTGTCTTCCTTTTCGCATGCGGTGGCCGCAAGAAAACCGATGGCGAGGATTGTCGCCGCTCTGAAAAATTTCTGAATATGCTTGATCATAATCTTGCCTTTTGAATTGATTCCCGATTATTTTGTAGAAATGGCGAAAATGTAGCTTGCCCAGTAATTAGACCATCCGCTTGCCGCTTTGTAAGCATCCACAGCATTGTCCGGGACGTAGATGGCGTCAACATAGGTTGCAGGAGAAACCGCAAGGGCGCTGGTCGTGAACGATGTGCTGGAGACTGTGCAAGGTGTTGAACTTTCGAAGATGACTTCCTTCAGGCTTGAGCATCCGGCAAAAGCCCAGCTGTTGACTTTTGTCACGGTTGCCGGGAGAGTGATGGATGTCAA
The DNA here is from genome assembly GCA_934725285.1 of uncultured Bacteroidales bacterium. Classification (GTDB taxonomy): domain Bacteria; phylum Bacteroidota; class Bacteroidia; order Bacteroidales; family UBA932; genus Cryptobacteroides. The sequence goes on from CAKVBK010000021.1 coordinate 12,292, forward strand.
TGCCGAGCATCCGGAGAATCCTTGGTTGGCAATGTTTGTCACTTTGCGCAAGATTATGCTCTTCAGGCTCTTGCAGTTGCTGAACGCGGTGGTGACATCGGTCGCGTTGTTGACATCGATGGATTCGAGTCCGGAACCGTCAAATGCGCTCCGGTCAATTTTCACGCACGGATCCGGAATGTTGACGCTCTTTAGCGAAGTGCATCCTGCGAATGCATAGGATCCAATGGTTTTGACGTTGGCCGGAATCACGATGGATTCAAGTTTGGTGCAGTTCTGGAACAAGTATGTAGGAATTTGCGTGAGGGATTCCGGCAGTCCGATCGTCTTGAGTCCCGTCCCCTTGAACGCCCCGCTTGGAATCGTTGTGATCTTGGATGGGAGATTGAGAGTTTCGAGGTTTGTGCACCCCGATACCATATTCGATGGAATTGACGTGACTCCTTCCGGAATTGTCAGGGCGGTTATTCCGGTACAGCCTTGGAACACTCCTGATCCAAGTGATGTCACACTTTCCGGTATCTTGATTTCCGTGAGGCCCGTACAGTTCGCGAACGCTGTCCCGCCGATCTTTGTCAGCGTTGACGGCAGGTTGAATGAACTGATTCCGGAGCAACCGTTGAACGCTCCGTTTCCGATCTCGGTGATTCCTTCTTCGAGTCCTACGCTCTTCAGGCTTGAGCAGCCCTTGAGTATGTCGTTAGGAATTTTTGTCATTCCTTTAGGAAACGAGATGCTTTCAAGGGATGTGCAGCCGTTGAACACTCCATTGTTCAGTACAGTGATAGAAGAAGGAAGAGTTATGTTTCTAAGAGATGAACAGCCTGAAAAGAGATTGGTTCCCAACGCTGTGATTCCATCGGAAAGGTTGACGGTCTCAAGATTCGCGCAGCCTGAGAACGTGTTGTTCCCGGTCGTTGTGCAGGCATTCCCGAACGTGACTTTCTTAAGGGCGGTGTTGTTGGCGAAAACATTGCTGCCGAACGTCGGGTTGCCGGAAATCATCACTTCAGTGACTTTGGAAAGACCTGCGCATGATTGGTTGGCCAGATCTGTGACTTCCTCCGGAATCGTGAGGGTCTCCGTTGTGCCCAGGCAGCTGATGGCCTTGGTTCCTTCCAGAACCAGGTTCTTGTTCGCGTCAAGTTGGTATTTCCCGCCATTGAACGTCAATCCTGTAAGGTTCGGACAATCGTTGAACGCTTTTATCTCGATTTGCGCCACGCTTGCCGGTATCGTCAAGGACTTCAAGGATTTGCATCCAGAGAATGCCAGCGTGCCGATTGTCTCAAGGTCTTCGGGTAATTCAACGGTTTCCAGGGATGTGCAGTTCTGGAAAGATTGCCCGCCTATTTCCTTGCAGGCTTTAGGCCAGTGAACTGTCCTCAGTGAGGTGCATCCTGAAAAAGTCAAACCTTGCCCCATATATGTGATCCCGTCCGGAAGTGAGATCGTCTCAAGGCTGGCGCAATCCTTGAAAGCTCCTGCGTTGATTTTGAGCACAGATGAAGGAATCTCGATATTCTTCAGACTTTCACATCCGTTGAACGCGTCTGATCCTATCTCGACGATGCTTGCCGGCAGCTTGATGCTGGCCAGATTCTTGCAATTTTTGAATCCGCCATTGTCGCCTGAGTTGTTTCCGTCGAATCTGGTGATGCCTGTGAAGTGTACAAACTCATCGAATGATGTTATCTTTGTACCCTCAAACAGCCAGGCAAGACTTGTCTGCAATCCGGCCTCCACATTTGAAATCTCACCGTCCTTGTTGATGTCCACCGGCGAGATCTGGCTTGTTAGGAGCGACTTGACGACCGGATCCTTAAACTCGATGTTGTAGGTCACTGACTTTTCAATGTTTCCCGTAAGCGCGTACATCATTCCCGCAGTGTAGGCCGAGGCGGTTTCCCATACAACCTGATATGTCGCGTTGTCGCTCGTCATGACCGTCAGGGTGCATTCGTCACCTTTCGCCGCGTCTGTGGACGGGAAGAAAGCCACATAGAGGTCTTTGGTCTGTTTTCCGTCTTTGATTTCCACCGGAGAAGACGGAGTCGCGGTGGTGACGGACCTGCATTTTATGGTTTCGGCAAAGTCGTTGTTCCTGTTCAGGTACAGATAGTCATTGAAAACCTTGCCGTTCAGGTACACTTTCGTGATGTTTGTGTTCACATCCTTTCCGAAGTCCAGATTGGTGATCTTCATCCAAGCCACTTTTCTGGAGAAGGGAATCTCAGGAATATTCCCGTCGCTGGCCACGCTTACTTTGGCGGTAAGAATGTCGTAGTTTTTCATCTCCTCGATGGCTCCGGTCTGTCCGGAAAGCACAAATGACCCGTTGGTTGAGGACGTGCCCATCACACTAGGATAAGAGAACAAGTAGGTCTTGCCGATTCTCAGCGTTCCGGAAGTCTTTGTGAATGACGCGAATTTGCCGTCTTCGGTCATCTCTCCCTCCTGGCTGTACTGTTGCTGTTGGTTGTTTCCGTAGGAGAAGATCTGATCTCCCTTTTCCCATGCCACCTTCATGACGTTGCCGCCCTCGTCGTAAGAATATGTCGTCCTGGTGTCCTTCCCGGGGAGTCCGGCTTTGACCGAAACGGGGCCGTCTATGACACCGGCCTCTGAATCATCCTCAATGACAGTCACATCTGTGACCGGAAGCGGGGCTTCTTTGGCGCAGCCCGCCAGCATCGCCGTGATGCATGCGAATGCCGTAAATCTGATCGTTTTGTTCATTATACACTAAAATTATAAGTTCGTCCGAGCCTGACCTATGACCACATATTCTCCCGCAACAGGGGCGCAAGTTAAATAAAAATTGATAAATTCTCAAAGAAAATAGAAAAATATTCATTAATAAAATATTTTTATTTGTGAGAAAATGTTACTAATATTGCCGTGTTGGTGTTCGAGGCGGTTCGTGAAAGGTTTTTGGTTATTGGTGCATTTATGGGTAATTGAATATTTATGCGAAATATCCATAACTAAAAAATAGACTCAGTTAAATGTTTTAACAAATAAAAATAGAAAAGATGAAGAAAGTATTGCTTTCAGTTTTCTTCTTTTTCCTCACTTGCGGCTTATGCCTCGACGCGCAGACGCAAGTGAGAAAAATCAGTGGAAACGTCGTGTCGGCCGAGGATGGGCTGCCGATCATCGGTGCGGCTGTCGTCGTCGACGGCCACACAACTTTGTTCGCCATCACTGATCTGGACGGAAATTTCTCGATCGAGAATGTTCCTTTGTCCGCGAAGAACGTGAAAGTGACCAATCTGGGTACAAAGGACAAGACGGTCCCGATTTCCGAGAACATGAAGATTGCCTTGGAAAGTGATTCTCAGGTTCTCGAAGGTGTCGTCGTGACCGGAATGCAGAAAATGGATCGCCGTCTGTTCACCGGCTCGGCCTCCAAGGTGGACGCCAAGGACGCCAAGATGGACGGTATGGCCGACATCAGCCGCTCCCTCGAAGGTCGTGTCGCCGGAGTCTCCGTCCAGAATGTTTCCGGAACGTTCGGCACGGCCCCGAAAATCAGGGTCCGGGGCGCGACATCCATCTACGGCAGCTCCAAGCCGCTGTGGGTTGTCGATGGCGTGATCATGGAGGATGTCGTCGATGTCAGCGCCGACCAGCTTTCCTCAGGAGACGCGTCTACCTTGATCAGTTCCGCCATCGCGGGGCTCAACTCGGAAGACATCGAGAGCTTCGACATTCTGAAGGACGGCTCCGCCACATCAATCTATGGCGCGCGCGCGATGGCTGGAGTCATTGTCATCACCACTAAAAAAGGAAAGGCAGGCCAGACGCATGTCACTTACACCGGTGAGTACACTGTCCGGCTCAAGCCTCAATACTCCACTTTCAACATCCTCAATTCTCAGGAGCAGATGGGAATATACCAGGAGCTTGAACAGAAGGGTTACCTGAATTATGCGGAGACCGCCAATGCCGCTGACAGCGGAGTCTACGGGAAAATGTACCAGCTGATAGGTCAGTACGATCCGGTCACCGGCCTTTTTGCACTGGACAACACCCCTGAGGCGATGGGAAAATATCTTAGGGACGCGGAGTACAGGAACACCGATTGGTTTGACAGGCTTTTCACATACGCCGTTCAACGCAACCACTCCGTCAGCCTCTCCGGAGGTACGGACAAGGGGACTTTCTACGCATCGCTTTCTGCCATGTTGGATCCCGGGTGGACAAAGCAGAGTTCGGTCAACAGGTACACGGCCAATGTCAACGGCTCGGTCAAGTTGTTCGACAATGTGACTCTCGGCATCATCAGCAATGCGTCGTACCGTAAGCAACGCGCTCCGGGAACCCTTTCAAGCGGCATCGACGCGGTGACCGGCGAAGTGACCAGAGATTTTGACATCAATCCGTATTCCTACGCTTTGAACACCTCCAGATGCTTGGATCCGGATGTCTGGTACACGAGGAACTATGCTCCGTTCAACATATTCGACGAGCTGGACAACAATTATATGGATCTTAACATCATTGATTTGAGATTCCAGTCGGAGCTTAAGTACAAGCCGCTCAAGCAGATTGAGTTGAGCGCGCTCGGGGCCGTCAAGTATTCGGCTTCCTCCCAGGAGCATTACATTCTGGATGAGTCCAATCAGGCGCAGGCCTACAGGGCTATGGGCACATCCACGATCAGAGACTCGAACAGTTTCCTTTACAGTGACCCAGACAATCCGTATGCCCTTCCTGTGTCTGTCCTACCTGAAGGTGGCATCTATGAGCGGACGGATTATTCCATGCTTGGCTATGATTTCCGCGCCACGGCAAGCTACAGTGATGTCTTTTCCGGAGACCATATCCTTAACTTGTACGGAGGAACTGAGATCAATTCAATCGACCGGCACAACACTTGGTTCAGGGGATGGGGAATGCAGTACAGCATGGGTGAGATTCCTAATTATGCTTACCAAGTGTTCAAGAAAGGTTCCGAGCAAAACTCTGATTATTATAATCTTGGCAATGCGCATGAGCGTAGCGCGGCTTTTTTTGCCAACGGGACATATTCCTATCAAGGACGGTACACCATCAACGGTACGGCCCGTTACGAAGGTACCAACAAACTTGGGAAATCGCGTTCGGCCAGATGGCTTCCGACATGGAACATTTCTGCGGCTTGGAACATTCATGAGGAGAAATTCATGCAGGGAATATACCCGGTGGTGTCCCACTTGAGCCTGAAGTCTTCATATTCCTTGACCGCCGACCGCGGTCCTTCGAATGTGACCAACTCGGTGGTCGTCATTTCAAGTGACAATCCTTGGAGGCCGTTTACGACCGTGCGTGAGTCTGAGCTTTACATATCCGCGCTGGCCAACAATGACCTTACTTATGAGAAGAAGAAGGAACTGAACATTGGTGTGGAGGCGGGCTTCCTCGACAACAGGATAAATCTGACCGCCGATTGGTACAAAAGGGACAATTTCGACCTTATCGGCATCATAAACACTGACGGAGTGGGCGGCCAGATCTCAAAGTTCGGCAACATCGCCGCCATGAAGTCCGGAGGGTTCGAGTTCAGCCTTTCCACCACGAACATAAAGAGCAAGGATTTCTCATGGAACACGAATTTCATATACTCGCATTCCCACAATGAGGTCACGGACCTCAAGACGACCACCAGGACCATTGACCTGATCACCGGCAACGGCTTTGCGAAGGAGGGGTATCCGGTCCGAGGAATATTCTCGATTCCGTTCAAGGGTCTTAATGAGGAGGGGCTTCCGACTTTCCTTGATCAGGACGGGAATATCTCTGTGTCAGGTGTCTATTTTCAGGAAAGCGATCCGGACAAGCTGGACTTCCTTGAATATTCAGGAAGCGCTGATCCGACGGATGTCGGTTCCCTCGGCAACGTGTTCACTTGGAAAGGCTGGCGTCTGAATGTCTTTGTCACATATTCGTTCGGGAATGTGATCCGTCTGGATCCGGTGTTCCGGAACACGTACAATGATTTGAATTCGATGCCTAAAGAGTTTAAAAACCGGTGGGTTCAGGCCGGAGACGAGGAACATACGAATGTGCCCGTGATCGCCAGCAAGATCCAGAACAAAAACAACACAAATCTTGGCATCGCCTACAATTCGTACAATTACTCCACGGAGCGTATCGCAAAGGGTGATTTCATCCGCATGAAAGAGGTCTCCCTCAGCTATGACCTCCCTAAGAAATGGCTGGAGCCTCTCCGGATCAGCAACGCTTCCCTCAAGGTTCAAGGCACGAACCTGTTTCTGATTTACGCGGACAGCAAACTCAACGGTCAGGATCCGGAGTTCTTCAACACCGGTGGTGTGGCGGTCCCTGTGCCTAAACAATTCACATTGACTTTGAAAGTGGGATTTTGATCATATTATTGGAAAAAATGGAAAAGAACAACATCATAACTTTTGTCTTGCTGTCTTTTGGGCTTGCTTCGTTGGCTGGTTGCGACGGTTTCCTTGACAAGCTGCCGGACAACAGGGCGGAGATGGACTCAGAGTCCAAGATTCAGAACCTTCTTGTCTCTGCGTATCCCCGCAATGATTTCATGCTGCTCACCGAGTTTATGTCAGACAACGTTGACGACATGGGCGCAGGCAATCCTTACACGGACAGATTCATTGACCAGGTCTATGCGTGGAGCGAGATCACCGAGACGGACAACGAGGCTCCTGAAAATGTCTGGAATTCTTCTTATTATGCCATAGCTGCGGCCAATCAGGCTTTGCAGGCTATAGAGGATCTTGGTGGTCCTGTCACTTCCGAACTTAAAGCCGCCAAGGCCGAGGCTCTACTCTGCAGGGCTTACAATCACTTTATACTGACTAACTTGTTCTGCAAGTCCTACAATCCTTCGACAAGCGGAAAGGATCTGGGAATACCTTACAGCGAGGAACCTGAGACAACGCTCGTGGTACATCATGAGCGGGGCACGGTCGCCGAGGATTACGAGCGGATGGACGCGGACATCCAGGAGGCTCTGCCTCTTCAGGCCGACTCATATTTCTCGGTCCCGAAGTATCATTTCAACAAAAAGGCGGCCTATGCCTTCGCCGCGCGCTTCTACTTGTTCTACCAGAAATGGGACAAGGCTGAGGAATATGCCTCACGATGTCTCGGAAGCGCTCCTGAGACAATGCTGCGCGACTGGGAAGCGACTGCCGGAATGACCCAGACCTACGACGCCATCGTCTCCCATTTCATTGACGCGTCTCTGAACTGCAATCTTCTCCTTCTCACGGCATATTCCAAGATGGGCTTGGCCTTCGGCCCTTATTATCTTTATTCCAAATATGCCCATAACAACCATATCGCGACGACGGAGGATGTCTTAGCCGCAAACATCTGGAGATCAGGAGAGTACTATATGCCTCCAAAAGTCTACAAAGGCACGAACCTCGACAAGACTGTTTTCTGGAAGCTTCCTTATCTCTTTGAATATACCGACGCGGTCGCCGGCATCGGCTACTACCGGACTGTCTATCCTGCGTTCTGGTGTGACGAGACCTTGCTTGTGCGCGCCGAGGCGAGGACTATGCTTGAGAAGTTCGATGAAGCCGCCGCTGACCTTACCTTGTGGATGAAGAATATCGTCAACACGGAGACTGTGCTTGACCCTTCTTCCATCAGGAGGTATTACAATGCTGTGAAATATTCCACGTGGGACAGTCCTACCATCAAGAAGAAACTTAATCCGTCCTTTGACATCGGCATTGAGACCAGCGTCAAGGAGGCGATGATCCAGTGCGTTATTGGTTTTCGTCGCATCGAGACCCTCGGGCAGGGACTCCGTTGGTTTGACGTCAACAGGTATGGAATCTGCATTGACCGAAGGATCATCGGTGCGGACGGCGAACCCGAGCGGGTGACTGACTCCCTTAAGATTGACGACCCACGCCGCGCCTTGCAGATCCCCCGCAAGGTGATCGACGCCGGGCTTGAGGCTAACCCAAGATAAGAGATGAATATGAAGAATAACATGCTGAAATCATTGGCCATCGTGTGCGTGGCATTGTCGATGGTGTCTTGTTCGAAAGACGAACTTTCCGACACAAGTGTCATCTCAGGAAGCCAGGTTGAAGAGAATGATTTTGACCGCTGGCTGAAAGTGAACTTCCTTACTCCGTACAACATCAGTTTCAAGTACCGGTATGAGATGAAGGAGTCGGATCTGAACTATTACACCGTGCCGGCCGACTACGATTGTTCGATTATCGCGGCCCATCTTGTGAAATATCTTTGCATTGAATCCTACGACGAGGTCGCCGGAATCAATTTCACAAGGTCGTATTTCCCTAAGATGTTCTTTCTGATCGGCGATTTCGAGTACAGGAACAATGGCACCATCATTCTTGGAACAGCGGAGGGCGGAAAGAAAATCCTGCTTTCCGGAATCAACTGGATTCGTAACAGTCTGGGGAACGCTGAATTGATGAACACTTATTACATCAAGGTGATTCATCACGAGTTCACCCACATCCTCAACCAGACGGTTGACTATCCGGCAGAGTTCAAAGAGATTACTGGAAGTGGCTATGTGGCTGACAGCTGGAGTGTCGAGCCTTATGTGACTGAGTACCTGAAGAACGGATTCATCTCAAATTACGCCCAGCATTCTCACCAGGAGGATTTCGCGGAGATGATGTCGTTCTATGTGACGAAGTCCCCAGAATGGTGGGACGCTCAGCTGGCAGCGGCCGGAGAGCCGGGCGCAAGCTACATAAAATCAAAGCTGGACATCGTCAGGGACTACCTTCTGGAGAATTTCAACATAGACATCGATGAGCTCCGTGATGTCATAATCCGTCGCCAGGAAGATGTCGTGAGCGGCAGGCTGGATCTTTCGGACCTTACCATCAAATAATTGACACGCTATGAGAAGATCAAATATATTCATGATTCCATTCATTCTTCCATTTCTCCTTGCGTTGCCGCAAGGGTGTCAGAAGGATGAGGCTCTTGTGTTTGACAAGTCTGCTTCGGAGAGGCTTCAAGAGAGCATGGCAGACATCAAAGCCACGCTGGAGGGCGCTGAATATGGCTGGAGAATGGAATATTTCGCCGCCACTTCGGCAAAGGATTACGGCGGCTACAACTTCGTGCTTAAATTCGATTCGGGCAAAGTTTCAATCAGTTACGAGAATGATCCGGAAACAACGCTGACAAGTCTGTACAAGATGACCGATGACAACGGCCCGGTGCTTTCGTTCGACACCTACAATGCGTTCATGCATTATTTCGCCACTCCGTCATCAGCCCGGTATGAGGCGCGCGGAGGAGACTTCGAATTCACTGTCAGAAATTGTTCTTCGGAAGAGATTGAAATGGTCGGGAAACGCTCCCGCAAACTCATCAGGATGTATCCGTTGAGCGAAAAGCCGGAGACTTATATCCTTAAGGCGCACAATGCCTCTGAGGACTTTCTCGTGGCCTTTTGTGAGGGGTCTGTCGGATCGGCCACGGTCAAGGGTTCATTTGACCTGAACTACAGGCAGCTCACCCTTGATTCCGCCGAAGGCTCCGTGACGGTCCCTTTCGTGACCACTTTGACAGGCATCAAATTGTACAATCCTGTAGAGATTGGCGGGCGCACGGTTTCCGAGCTTGATTTCAATTCCGACACTTTTGTCTTGTCTGACCCTCATGGAGGTTCGGACGTGAACCTTAAAGGCCGCCTCCCTGATGACTATGTCCAGTTTGACTTTTTCGCGGGTAGTTATGTTCTCAACTATTGGAACAACTCCGCCAAGGCAAATGTGACCTTGACCCCTGATCCGGTCAGCCGCACCTACACAATGTCCGGGTTGAGTTCTTACTATACCGTTGTTCTGGACTACAACCGCACTCTTGGGCGGCTTGAGTGGAACTCGCAGAATGTAGGATCCACATCTTCCGGCAACAGTGTGTGGCTGTGCGCCTGGGATGCCGAGGCCGGTTCCCTGTCGTGGAACACCGAAGCGGGAATGGAGACTGTCTGGAACAAGGATGAGGAGAATCCGGTCTTTACTTGGACAACAAACGGCTGTGAGGATTTCACTGGCACCACATCATTCATATTGTGGGAGCTCGACCCAGACAACAAGTCTGTCGGCTGGTTCAAGGCCAATGGCTGGGATCCTTATAACAGATATTATTTTCCTGTTCTTAATAATTTGACAAAGAGGTAGGTATGAATAAAATATTGTATTTTGCCGTAGCGGTGTCGGCCATTTCCGCATTCTTTTCGTGCTCAGAAGACAGCCGTGTCTCCGTGCCGGAGCCGGTTTTGAACATAGTCAAGTCTGATATCGCTTTCGCTCCTGATGGCGGTGTCGGCACCATCGAGGTCGCGTGTGACGGTGAGTTTAAAGTCGAAGCCGAACAGCAATGGTGCGAAGTCGCCGTGGATGGTTCCACAGTGACTGTCACAGTCGGAGAATATGGTGGGCTTGAGAACAGATATTCAAGTATATACCTGACTTCAGGCGATGAAAGCCTTCGCGTCACAGCGGAACAGTTCGGAGTTTATGCGAAGATGGAGCGCGGACTTTCTTACGTGCTTGATGATGGACCCGCTGACAGGTCGGTTCCAGTGGTTTCAAACTCAAAGATCATTGTCGAATCTTCAGATGATTGGATTTCAGGATATTATGATGGAGAAAAAGTAAATATTCACATCTCTGCGAATGATTCCGGCCATATCCGTTCTGGTTGCCTTTATGTTGTCTATGGCGATCAGCGGGATTCAATAGCGTTCTCTCAGGGTGAGATCAAAGACATCTATGGGGCTTATGTCGCGTCCGGAACCGACAAGGATGGCAATCACGCCAGCGCGGAGTTTGAGATAGTCGCCGGAAACGACACCTCCGTTACAGTGAAAGTCCCTGAATATGATTGGTCATTCCATGCTGTCTTCAATCAAGAGACCCTATCCTTGGACATCCCTAACCGACAGTACGTAGGCCCTGTCAAGTATGGATCCGCAATTTGGAATGTTTTTGCCTGCGTCTTTGATTCCGGAGCCTTGAGTTTCAGTATATTGGAATCACTTCGATGCAAGGCATCCCTTTCGTGGGACCGTGTGGCCGGCAAGACTTCATTGTCAATTGTCAATGATGGCTCTTGGGAGTCAGGCAAGGTTGACGGTTTGATTTTCGTGGCGTTCCGCTATATGATTGACGGAGTTCCATCGGGCAGCCTGCGTTATCCTCTCGTTCTTGGCAATCTCCGGATTTTGGGAAAATAAGATTTCCTCTAAAGGTTTTTCTTGAGTTTTTTCACAAGATTCTTTGAAAACAAGAAAAATTTGTATCTTTGTAGTCCAATAGCGACGAAAGGTTTGACAACCGTTCGGCCAGAAACATCCGGAGAGGTGGGAGAGTGGCTGAATCCACAGGTTT
>CAKVBK010000022.1 GCA_934725285.1 uncultured Bacteroidales bacterium
TTTTTTCAATTTTATAACAAATGGATATTCAAGTAGTTGCAGAGGCGGGATTTTTAGGCTGTCAAAGTCAGGAAATAAGTCCGGGCAGAGTCAATTTCTGCCCGGACTTACTATATGAAATCGGCACTTATCTCGGGATGACGCAGATGTGTGTGTCACGCGCGCGTTCTCCGCTGTGGTCAAACTTTCCGTTGTCACACGGATAGTTCACGACATTGGTGCTCGCGTCCCCTTGCCCTTTGACGCACATCGTGGTCGAGCCGCCACCGTCCAGATTAAGGGCGTATTGAGGCTTGAACCAATTTTTCAGGAATATGGTCAGTTCCTTAGCGCTCATCCCCTCGCTGACACCCGAATGTCTGCCGTCAACGGTGATCAGAAGAATATGGTTGTTCTCGGTCTTGGCGATCGCCGTGCGCGGATGACGCACCGTCTGATGCCTGATCGGATCCTCTGAGTTGAGTGTAAGAATCTGCTCGTAAGTCAGGTCGGTCTTGGCGAACACCTCTCCTACCGGCTCGAAATCGTCAATCAGCATAGGGGCGCTGGAAATGATGTTCGGTTCCGTACAGGAAAGATAGAACTGACGCTGGGCCGGAAGCTTCATACCCTTACAGCAATATGAGATGTTGACATTATCGCCGTCAATGAACAAGGCTCCCTCATTCTTCCACTGCGGAACGACATTGGCGATGTAGGCGTTCTTGATGCTGCCATAGGTCTGGCCTGCGACTTTCACGAATATCGACGCGAGCTCGTAGCCGGCGTTTATGGCCCCGACTGCCTTCTCTTTGGCCATCGCGGCGGATGTCGTGACCGAAGGGTAATAGTAAACGAGTTTGAAGTCGTTCTTCCCCGCTGAAAGATCCACGTCAAGGACATTGACAATCTGAGCGGCCCCACTGATCACGTCTGTGGCCTCGAAATTCTTCCAAACGACACCGTCGGAAACCGTCGTTGTTTTCCAAAGGGAATTATCCAACTGGTAAACGGTGTTGTCATACTCCGGTTTTTCCGGTTTGTCAGGATCTGGTTCCGGGTTCGGTTTGTCTTCTCCGCCATTGACTGTGTGGTGCGGATGGTCATAGAACGAGCTGGAGGTCTCGCCGTCACAAGAGACCGCTCCGGCCAAAAGAAGCGACAGAAGTATGTAAGTGATCTTTTTCATATTCAAAAATTATTTTAGAACAGGTTTTTCACCGCTGAGATCCCAGATGGCCTCATCCCAGCCAAGCTTCCTGGCCACATCACAAAGGGTCTCATCCTTGCCGGCAGCCTTTCCGTGGTAAGGATAACAGTACATTCCGGAGGCTCCGTTGGATGTTCCGACAGTCAAAGGATTGTCCGGATCGGAGTTCGGTTGGTCAACAAGGACATTATACGCGTCCAGTCCGGGATATTCCTGAAAATTGAAATCGTGTTTCCGGTAGCCGTCGGTGTGGGTGTTGTAGATGCTTGAGAATCCGACGATGGCGCCGCTGCTGTAGTGGCCAGGCTTGCCATCAGTGTTGGTGGCCTTGACATATTCATTCCAAGCGATGCAGTTCACGACCTTGTTATGCACGGTGGCCTTGAAGTTCGAACTCCATCCAGTGGCGCGGCCAACGATTCCGCCTACCGCCCAGACACCCTCGATGCTGGCTGTGGAGGCACAGTTGTAGATGCCGGCGTCCGGTCTCCAGAACTCGCCGAGGATTCCGCCCGCGGTCAGTTTGGCCTTGACAGAGCCCTCCGTGAAGCAGTTCTTTATCGTCACGGTAGCGGTCTCGTTCTCGCCTCCGATCAGACCTGCAGCTCCGTCCTTGTGCGTGGACTCGATGTGGCCGTTAACATAACAGTTCTCGATCAGGCAGGCCGGACCGCCAAGCCTTCCTCCAATGCCGCCGACTCCGTAGGTTCCGGTCTCGAACAACCTTGCCCCGATGACTCTCACGTTATAGACGTGCGCCGCAAGGGTCTTGGTGCCGATGTAGCCGCCGATCACGCCAGCCGCGGAGCCTCCGTTCACGTAAGGATTCAGGAATGTCACATCGTGCACACTGCCGTACAGAACCCCGAAGAACGATGGATAGCTTCTGTACGAGCAAGAGAAATTACTGATAGTGTGGCCATCACCGTCAAAATCAACCTCGTAGTCGAAAGGATCGGCATAGTTCACAGGTACCCATTCTCCGATGTCACTCATATCAACGTCGTCCGTCATACGGAACCAGACCTTGACCCCGTGCTTCACCTGATCGTGCATATTCACAAGATCCGCTGGTTCCGAGATGAGATAAGGGAACTGTTCGGTGCCCAGTCCCTTGACAGGAGCCATATGGCACAGGAATATGTAGGCCGGGGATCCGATGGTGTAGTTGTCGTAGCCCGAAACTTTGTCCACGACCACCGGCAGGAGGAAAACCTCGTCCATCGGCATTTCCTCCGTCGCGGTGAAAGTCAAGTCGGCGGATGAGGATGACTTGCCGTAGCGTGGCATAATCACCGCTGAGGATTCCAGCTTGTAGGAGTTAGCCGGAGCCACCTTGTAGGAGGTCCCGTGCTCATTGTTGTAGGTTTCCACAAGGCTCTCGTCCACCCTGAAACTGATGCTCAAAGGCTCACCGGCCACGGTCGAGGCTTCGGCCCTGACACTGATTGTCTTGGAATTGCCCATAAGAGCCTTGACAGGCTCGTCACCGGCAGTGGTGACCGCTGAAAGGACAGCGGTCTCGTTGTAAGTCTCATTCTCGTCCGGATCACAGGAGACAAAACCCGAGACAGCCAGAACAATGGATGAGAATATCAATATAGTCTTTTTCATCACGTTCAATGTTATCAATTAAAATTTCAATCCGTCATTCCAGCCCGGATTCTGGACAAGGTTTCCTTTGGTAAGAGACCTGTCATCAGTAGGGATCGGATAAAGGTAATCCCTGTTCTCGTTCCAGACACCTTCACCGCCGTGCGGATTGATGTACCCCTTTGTGCCCTCGCTGAGGATTATGTCTCCTCCAAGCTTGTACTTAAGTGTCGCCTTAGTGCCGGACGGAACGGAATCCTCGTAAAGGCAGATGTCAGGGGTACCGTCACCATCAAGGTCATATTCACCAGGCCCGGGGAAATACATTCCGTACATAGGCTGCTCGAATCGCTTGCCTTCCTTCCACCTCATCATATCGTAGTAGCGGAAGCCTTCCTGCGCCAGTTCGATGGTCCTTTCCCTGCGGATTTCCAGGATTACACCCTTGTTGTCACCCGTCACATTAGGGTAGCCTGTGACTTCCGACGCAAGGTACGGATCCGGAGACGCGTTGGCGTCTGACATATTCAGATTCGGCATCCCGGCCCTGTCGCGGAGTTTCTTGACTGAGATGTCGATGTCTCCCTGGGTCAGCGTTCCAAGCTCTGCTTTTGCCTCGGCGTAGTTCAGGTAGATCTCGGCCGTTCTGAATATGATCAAGTCGATGTCTGACTGGCCGTAAGCGTCTTTGTCCGTTGTGGTCACGTACTTTATCGGCTGATAGCCTGTGATCGTCGAGGACAGATCCGGAGCTATGGCCTTCGTTGTGCCGATCCTCGTGTACCCCGGAGTCCTGATTGTCTGTGAGAGGCGAGGGTCACGGTTCTTGGTCTCTTCGGCGAACTGCATTGTCTGATAGCCTGGTTTGTCGGTGAAACGGCTTCCGTCAAGCATCAGGTAACTGTCCACGATCTTCTTTGTCATTCCCGGACGACCCATAGAACCGACAAGTGTGTAGTTGGCCGAACTGTGGACCACACTATACTGGGCATTGTAGTTTCTTGCGAGTATCACCTCGTCACCGAGAGCGTTCTCGGAGGAGAACAACGCAAGATAGCTCTTGGCCGTACCCTCCGCGGTGTGAAGAGTGTAGCCGCTCTTGTTCATAAACTCCAATGAGGCATCGGCGGCACGCTCGAGATAATATTTCCAATCGTGCTCGTAGCCATTGATGTCGTGATACTTACGATAGGTTCCCTCGAAAAGGCAGAAACGGGACTTCAGCGCCAGGGCTGTCCACTTCGTGACAGTATAGACCGACTTGGAGTCCGGCAGGTTTGCTATCGCAAAGTCGATGTCCTCCAACATCTTGGTCATCACATACTCACGGCTGTCACGAGGTTTGTAGAGAGCTTCGTCCGTTGACCCCAGCTGTGTGTCATACCAAGGGACATCCCCGAACCTCTTGATTTTCTCGAAGTAGAAATATGCCCTGAAGAAACGCGCCAGGCCTACGTAGCGGTCACGGACCTTCTCATCCTTGCAGTTTGAGGAATAGTCAATCAGCGTGTTGAATTTTCTCAGATCTGTGAACGACCATCCTCCACCGGAACCTGGGATCACTCTTCCGTCACGGATCTCGGCGATAAGGTTCGTGCCGATGTAGTTGTCGCAATTCTCGTTGTAAAGTCCTGTGGACGGGAGAATTGTGTAGAAATTGTTACTGAAGGCCTGCATCTCGCTCTCGTTGGTGAAGAACGAGTCCGGAGACAATGTCGCCTGTGGAGTCTTGTTGAGCAGATCATCGCAGGAAACGAGAACCACCGGAACCAAGAGCGCGGCCAGTATGTGTTTGATATTATGTTTCATTTGCTCTCGATACATTAGAATGTGATGTCAACACCGAACATAAAAGTCTTCTGCCACGGATAGATGCGCAGATTGCCGTTGGTCTGTGCCTGTTCCGGGTCAATGTACTTGGAACGCAGGCCGGAAAGGTAGGCCAAGTTCTCTCCAGTGAAATAGACACGGATCCCATCGACATTGATCTTCTTGGTCAACGAGGCAGGAAGGGTATAGCCGAACGTGAGGTTCTTCAGACGGCAATAGCCGATGTTCTGGAGATACCTGTCATTGACGGTTCCGAGCTCACGTCCGGAGCTCATCGCCACATAGCCTCTCGGGCGTGGGAAATAAGCGTCCGGATTCTCCTCCGACCACACATCATCCATAAAGTCCTTAGGAATATACGTCATATACGGACGGGCATACGGCCCCCAGAAAGCCCTGGCGTCTCCGGTAGGATACCAATCCATTCTTCCGATGCCCTGGAGGAACACCGAGAAGTCGAAGCCCAACCAATTGAAACCGAGGCTTATGCCATAGTTATAACGAGGTTGTCTGTTACCGATGATCTCACGGTCACCCGGATCATCCACAGTGTTTTTTCCTGTGCTGATCTTATCGTCACCGTCAAGATCCAGATACTTAAGGTCTCCGGCGTGAAGTCCCTTCTCGGAACCTGCGGAACCGTTGATGATCTGGTTGACGGATGTCTGATCGACCTTGTAAGAGGACGCCTCCTCATCGGTGGCGAACAGACCTCCCACACGGTAGCCCCAGATCTCACCGTAGCACATCCCCTCGTAGTAGGACATAGAAAGACTCTTGTCCGGATTGTCGAACTTGGTGATGTGTGTAAGGTAATCACTGAACTGGAGTCCGACATTGTAGTGGAACGGATGTCCGGCAAGGCTGAGCATATCCTTCCAAGAAACCGACAGCTCATAACCTTTTGTGCGGAGATCCGCGGCGTTGATCTGAGGAGAGGACGCTCCATAGGACGCCGGAAGGGCGATTCCCGCCGTGAGCATATTCTTTGTGTCACGTATATAAGCGTCCGCGGTGAGCTGCAGCCTGTTGTTAAGGAAAGCCATATCCACTCCGAGATTGTTCTGGATGGAAGTCTCCCAGGTGAGGTCGGAGGCGACCGGAGCCGAGATTGTGGCGCTTACCGGCTTGTCGCCACCGAACAGGTAGTTCTGCGTGCCCACTGAGATTGTCCTCAGGTAGGCGTAGTAACTGCTGACATTCTGGTTGCCAAGCTGTCCGTAGGAATATCTAACCTTGAGGTTATCGAACCAACTTTTGAGCGGCTTGAAGAAATTCTCCTCGGAGACCCTCCAGCCTACCGAGGCCGACGGGAAGAACCCCCACCTGTATCCGGAGGCGAAGCGGGATGTTCCGTCATAGCGTCCGCTGACCTCGAAGAGATATTTCCCTGCATAGTCGTAATTGATCCTTCCGAAATATCCCGCTATGGCATATTCATTCTGACCTCCGCTGACATTGGTTCTTCTGGTGCCGTCAGCGTCCGTTCCGACGAGGTTCAGATCGCTGAGGATGTCACTCATCAGATTGTAGCCGGTGCCGCTGGTGGTCTTGGTTCTCTTCGTCTCCCAGTTGATTCCAAGGGTTGCCTTCACATTATGGGCGTCACCGAAGGTGTCTGAATATGTCGCATAGACGTTGGCCGCCTGATAGTTGGCCAGGCTGTTGGACTCAAAGAGTTTGTTCTCGAAAGCACCGGTCTTAAGAGTCACTATCTCGCCAGGATTTCGGGAATAGGTCGTGTTCACACTTCTGTTCATATTGTTGGAATACTGGAACATATAAGTGTAGTTGGCCTTGACCTCGACCTGCGGGATCGGAGAGAGCGTCAGCTCTGTGGTCGTACTGATGTTGTTAACGGCATCCTTGTTATGGAATCCGCCGTTGTTCATAATGGTCACATAGCCGTCCATCACGGTGTAGCCGTTGTACTGGGTCGTGTAGATCGCCGAGCCGTCAGGGTTACACACAGGGTAGCTGGCGAGGGCGTGCACCGTGCTCTGTGAGAACGAGTTGTTCGCGCCGCTGACACCGGAATATTTATAGCTGGAATTGAAGTAGCTGGTGTTGTTGGACAGCTTGATCCATTTGTTGACATCGAAGTTCAGTTTGCTTCTCACAGTGAACTTCTTGTACACATCCGGATCGTTCCTGAACATTCCCTGCTCGTTGTTGTAGCCCGCCGAAAGGAAATATTTCACTCTCTTGGTTCCACCGCTGAACGAGATGTTGTGGCTCGTGGTCGGCTTGTTGTCTTTGTAGAGGTAGTGCCACCAGTCGGTGTTGGCGTAGTAGTTATAAGTGTCCACACCGTTGCGCTGGTCGATCACGATCCACGGACGCTCCGGGTTCTCCACCTTGTCGTTGCGGCGGATCCAAAGCTGCTCCATATCCTCATCAGTGTAGGTGGCATAAGGAGTTCCTGAATATGACTGGAAGAACATATTGTTGATGAGCACGGAAAAGTAGCCTCTGTCTTCCCAATCCGTCGATGCGGTCGGAGAAGTCCAACCGGCTCTTCCACTGTATCTTACAACAGCCTTTCCTTCGGTCTCGCCTCCGCTTTTGGTCGTCACGAGGATGACACCGTAGGCGGCGCGGGCTCCGTAGATGGCGGCGGCGGAGGCGTCCTTGATGACGGATATGCTCTCCACATCGTTAGGAGCGACCTGCTGGAGATCCCCCTCCACTCCGTCCACAAGCACGAGCACGGAACTGCTGTTGATGGAGCCCATACCACGGATGTTGAACGAGGCGGCCTGTCCCGGACGGCCTGTGGCCGATGTCACATTAAGGCCTGCCACGGCTCCCTGAAGCATATGGGCCACATCAAGGGCAGCCCTGTCCTTCAGTTCCTTGCTCCCGACCGTGGAGATGGCTCCGGTCAGGTTCACTTTCTTCTGCGAGCCGTAACCGACAACGACAGTCTCCTCAAGCATTGTGGAATTGTCCTTGAGGAATATCCTCACGGAACTCTCCCCCGCCCTGACCTTGACAATCTTCGTGTCGTAGCCAAGGCAAGACACCTCGACATCTGTGTCCTCGTCCAGAATGCCCAACGAGAACCGGCCGTTCTCGTCAGTGGTGGTTCCGGTGTTGGCTCCGGTCAAGACAGCCGCTCCGATGACAGGCTGGTCATTGGCGTCGAGAACCACACCTGTGACTGTGCGGGACCTGACCGGCCTCCGGGTCATCGCAGAGATGTACACGACGTTCTCCTTCACATCCACGGCCACGGCGGTCGGGGCGAAGATTTTTGTGACAGCCGTCTCCACCGGCACGTCCTTCACGCTGACGGTGACTTTCCTGGAAAGGTCAAGCCCATCCGTCCTCATGACGAACGAATAGCCGTAATCAGTCTTCAGCATTCCAAGGGCATTCTCGATGGAAGTGCTCTTGGCGCTAAGCGACACATTTGCGTTCTGCGCGGACAATCCTCCGGCAAAAAGCGCGAATGAGAGCACCACGGCAAGCGCGGTCCTCAACACTCGTTGTAATGAATAGCTTGCATTCATCCTTTGAATTACATTAGTTAATAATTATTGTTGTGGTTATAAAATATTCTTTCACAAGCCGTCAGTCAAGATATATCACCTTCCCCTCACGCCTTATGCCGAACGGCGTGATGTTCCGCAGCGACTCAAGGATCATATCCACCGATTCCGCGTGGACTATGCTGATGTAGAACATAGTGTTCTCCAGTTCCTCGTTTCTGAATATTATTCTGACATCAAAGATCCTTTCCAGATCCCTCGCCACCTGCCTGAAGGATGAGTGGTATGCGTCAAACTCGCCCTTGTACCAAGCCGGGTATTTGGACTCGGCCAAATCGTAGAGGCTTATCTCTCCGGTAGTCCTGTCAAAGAAAGCCGCCTTGCCTGATGTCAGGTGCAACGGAGCCTCGCTTCCATCGAACGTGACATCGACTTTACCCTCCATCAGAGTCACGGTCTGCCGATCGTCTTCCGGATAGGCCTTGATGTTGAACTTTGTGCCGACAACCTTGACGGACGTTCCGTCCACCTTCACAATGAAAGGCCGCCTGGAATCACTTGTCACGTTGAACAAACCTTCTCCGGAGAAATAAACATTCCGTTCCTTTCCGGTGAAACGCTCCGGGTACATCAGTCTGGAACCTCCGCCCGCAATCACCAGAGATCCGTCCGGCAATGTCAATGACTTCTGACAGCCATAACTGACGAATACCTCCCGCCATTTCATGGTTTCGGCGGCTTCCGTACCGATTATTGCCCCGGAATAAAGTCCGATTCCCAGGAACACCACAGCCACAACGGCGGCCACGGCAAGCATCCTGAGCATCACTTTTCGGTGCGTCCGCCCAATCCTCATTCTGAAAGAATCCAAGGCATCCTGAACATCTCCGTCCGGGATAGCCATCGACGGAGAGTTCCACAGTTCCCTGTCGAAAGCCTCCATCTCCTCTGCGGACAGTTCCGCCATCTTGTCTCTATAATCGTCCATATTCATTGCTCGTTCGTGATTTTCCGCAGGAACGCGATCATTATATTCATGGTCAACACTGTGTGGCGAGTTCGTTGCGCAGCTGTTCCAAAGCGTTGCTGATGTGCTTTTCAACGGTACGCTTGGATATTCCCAGCATGTCCGCGATCTCTGAGTTAGAGAGTTCAAGGTAGCGGCTCATACTGAACACCCGGCGGCGGATCCGAGGCATCGAATCCACGACAGCCCTGATTATCTCAAGGCTCCTCTGGTTGTCAATCTTCTGATGGATGTTCATTTCGGTGACAAGCTGATCCGCATACCGTTCCTGAACCTGCTCGATACGTTGGCTTTCCCTGAAGTAGCCTGCCGTCTCGTTCCTTGTCATGGCGAAGATGTAGCCGTTTAGATCCTCTATGCGGCGAACCTTTCTTCCAGTGAATATCTCTTCGTGATGCAGCCATAGTTTGTAGAATATGGAGGACGTGATTTCGTCCGCCACCCAACCGACACGCACAGCGCGGAAAGCGTAGCTGTACACTTTCCTGTAATAAAAGACGAATATGCGTTCAAAGACCGCGGAGTCGTTTCCTCCAAGAGCATTGGTGTCTGGTTCTGTCTTCATACATTAAATATACGCACAATCGCATCTTCACACGTACGAAATTTCTGAAATTCTTTAAAAGTTTCTCATCGCGGCCGGATTTCCCGGCAAGGGCATGTCTGGATCCTTCTGAAATTTTGAATCACCTGACACTTGCCGCAGCGGAATAGATTTCGTACCTTTGTTATCCGTTATGAAGTACGGATTCGACAACGAAAAGTATCTGCGGATACAATCAGAACACATCAAGGAACGCATAGCCCAGTTCGGAGACAAGCTCTATCTTGAGCTTGGGGGCAAATTATTCGACGACTATCACGCAAGCAGGGTTCTGCCCGGATTCCAGCCGGACAGCAAACTGCGTATGCTCCAGCAGCTTAGCGACTGCGCGGAGATCGTCATAGTCATCAGCGCCAACGACATAGAGAAGAACAAGATGCGCGCCGACTACGGCATCACCTACGACATGGACGTGCTGCGTCTGCGCACGGAGTTCCAAAACAGGGGTTTTCTCGTCAGCAGTGTGGTGATCACCCATTTCAACGGCCAGTCCAGCGCCAAGGCGTACAAGGCCAAGCTCAAGAAGATGGGCATCAAGGCCTACTATCACTACACGATCGAGGGCTACCCCAACAATGTGGCGCTGATTGATTCCGAGGAAGGGTACGGCAAGAACGACTATGTCCAGACAACCCGTCAGCTCGTCATCGTGACGGCTCCGGGACCTGGAAGCGGCAAGATGGCCGTGTGCCTCAGCCAGCTCTACCATGAGCACAAGAAGGGAATCGCGGCAGGCTACGCCAAATTCGAGACTTTCCCGGTCTGGAACCTGCCTCTGAAGCATCCTGTCAACATCGCCTACGAGGCCGCGACGGCGGATCTGAACGATGTGAATATGATCGATCCGTTCCATCTTGAGGCCTACGGCAAGACGGCGATCAACTACAACAGGGACATCGAGATATTCCCGGTGCTGAACGCCCTTTTTGAGGGAATCTACGGCGAGAACCCGTACAAGTCTCCTACCGACATGGGTGTGAATATGGTTGGATACTGCATCAGCGATGACGATGTCTGCTGCAAGGCCGCCAACGACGAGATCATCAGGCGGTACTACGCAGCTCTGGACGAGATGGCCGACGGAAAGGACAATGAGAGCGAGGTCGGAAAGATCGCGCTTCTGCTCAAGCAGGCCAGGATCACCACTGAATATCGCCGTGTCACCGTCGCCGCCAAGCAGCGAGAGGCCACGGCCGGCAATCCGTCAGCGGCAATCGAACTTGCCGACGGCACAATCCTCAGCGCGGAGACATCCGACCTTCTCGGGCCTTGCGCCGCCCTTCTTCTGAAGGCCACCAAACATCTCGCCGGAATCGACCACGGCGTAAAACTCATTCCCGGAAGGCTTATCGAACCGATCCAGAAGACAAAAGTGACTTATCTGCACGGCAAGAATCCGCGTCTGCACACGGACGAGGTGCTGATCGCCCTTTCTGTACTGAGTCCGGACGACGAGAACTGCCGCAAGGCTCTGGACACGCTGCCGCTTCTGAAAGGCTGCCAGGTTCACTCAACGGTTCTGCTGAGCGACATTGACAAGAAAGTCTTCAAGAAACTCGGTGTGGACCTCACCTGCGAGCCGGTGCACGAGCGGCACTGACACTTTGGAATTTTCAACGAGAATATTTATCTTTAGGCCTTGAAAGCCAGAAGACTATTCTGACTATAGAACCAACATTTATATTGTCATATTCAAAGATGAATTATTGTCCTCATTGCGGAGCGCCGGTGCAGCCGGACTCTTCATTTTGCCCAAGCTGCGGTAAACCGATCCAGCCACAGCCGGAAACCAGCCAGGTTTACAACGACTTTCAGACAGCCAAAGAGAAGGAGGATCGTTGGCTGATCGCCCTCGTCCTTTGCATCGTGCTAGGCGGGTTAGGCATCCACAGATTCTACACCGGCAACACGACAACCGGCATCATCATGCTCCTGACCCTCGGAGGATGCGGAATCTGGGCGCTCATCGATCTGATCATGATCGCATGCAACACCTACGTTGACGGCAACGGACAGCATCTGAAATAACAAATCACAAACATTATGAAATATTGTCCTAAATGCGGAAATCCTGTTTCTGACGGAGCCTCTTTCTGCCCGAAATGCGGAACAAACATTCCTAATGCAGCCACTCAGACTCCCTTGGCTCAAAATTACCAACAGACAATGCCTCCTTGTCCTCCGACTTATCTGGCTCTGTCCATCATCGTGACCGTGCTCTGCTGCCTTCCTTTCGGAATCGTCGGCATCATCAAATCCAGCAGTGTCTCCAAGGAATATGCCGTCGGGAACTACGCCGCCGCACAAGAGGCCAGCAAGCAGGCGAAGACGTGGAGCATTGTCGGACTGTGCTGCGGCCTGTTCTGGGTGATCATCTACATCATTCTGTTGGCATGCGGAGTGATGGCCGAACTCGCCGACATTTAGAAACTGTTTTGACCCTTAGGCGGCTTCCAGGCGAGGGTGTCTTTGGATTCTGTTGCCGTTTATTGATCCTTATTTCAATAAACAGCGATATTAGTGTCTTATCACCTTGATTCATCTAATCAGGTAGATGAACAAAGATTCCAGTAAGAAACCAATCCTTTACACTCTGCTTACGGCAGCGTGTGTGGGATTGGTGTTTTTATATTCACGTTTCAACCCCGAAGGCACAGTCTGGTTTCCCAAGTGCATATTCCTGCAACTGACAGGACTGAAGTGTCCGGGCTGCGGCAGCCAGCGGGTAGTGCACAACCTGCTGAACCTCAATATTCACAAAGCGTTCGAGGCCAACGCCTTCCTTGTAATGTCCCTCCCCTACATCATCGCCCTTCTGGTCTCCATTCCACTAAAGTCCAGATTTCCAAAGTTCTACAACGCCCTCAACAGCTCCACTGTCATCATCACAATCGGCATCCTCGTCATCGCCTGGTGGATCACCCGCAACATCTTCGGTTGGTGATTGTTCCCTTTTATTCCGATCGTGGATTTGTGCCTTACGCTTCGACAGGCTCAGCGACCCGGACAGGTACAGATTCGTCACAAGGACAAAACTTCAACTCCATACACGGTAACATTTCCGGTCAATTTTGTCGCCCAAGGACTCCAGGCTGCACTCTTCGGTGACACTTCAGGGCGGTTTCGTTGCCCAAGAGTGCTGTACGACACTCACCGGCAACATTTTAATATGTTTATATCGCCGGTGAAGGACACACGGGGAGGAGAAAAGGATGATATATTGATTATTATGCGTATCTTAGTGGTCCCAAGAGAGGGATAATATACTATGATAAAGAGACTCATTCACATCATATGCGCGGTGGTTACGCTCATAATCACATCCGCCTGCGATAAGTACGAACCGGATCGGGATATCTTTGAGGCATACGGTGTGGCGGAAGCGATAAAGACGGATTTCTACGAGAGATATTCAGAGGATGTCAAGGTCACAAACGCGGTGACATTATACAATAAGTCACAGGTCGAATTTGTGGACACGGACGGATTGAAGTGCACGGCCGTCTACAAAGGCCACACGTGGATGATGACGCAGAAAGAGTACGACAAGAACGGATTCGCATTCCTCAAGCAACTGCCAGAGAGAATCGCAAAAGCATACCTCAGAGCCGGATTCAGCAAAGAAATTTACGAATGGGATCGATCGTATGTAATAGAAGTAGCACGCAGAGGGTTCGACAAAAAGGCGTACGAGTTCCAGTTCGTTGTTTTTGATGAAAATGAGACCTCTAAGCTTGCATACCGTGAGTATTCTGTACTGATAGATGAGGACGGAGAACTACTTGGTGTTTTGCAGTCCCACTCCAACAGATCCATCTGGTGGTATGATATGGACAGTTGTGTCGATTTTGTAAGGCAAAAGTACCCCGAGGCCACAATCCTTGCAGGAATCAACGATTCCGGTGACAATGTCTTGTATATCAAAGACAACGGTATTCTAAAAATGGTCCAGTTTGATAATCGGGGATCCGACGCGCAGACTTGGCGTGCGACCGTCTACAGATTGGAGGATCACGCCACACTACCAGACGAAGTGTTGGCTGAATATGCCAGATACAAGGCCCGTCACCCTGATTTCAATTATTCCGAGGTCTATCGCATTGAGACAAAAGACGGAATCTATTACGGATTGAAAAGCGCAACCTCAAGCCTGACCGTTTACTTAAAGGCTTGAGATTCTTTGTCCGCGAATATATCCGATAATGCTACAATCACCATACCTTTAGTCTACGATGGCAGCATTTTGGGCGGTATTTGCAACAGTCGAGGTTGATTCGTACACTGACGGCTGCGATTTCGAGCATATTCGTAACTATCAAAATCGAGGGAAATGGCTATGAATATATTTCCGAATATTCAGAAAAATTCCTAAATTCGTGTGTCGCTGGTGTCTGGCGGAATGGCGCGCTATTGGATCAGAGACGATAAGCGAATTGTTTTCGGAACTATACATTTTAGGCTTGGGGACAGGAATAAGGTAAATTGAAGAAGTGGATGTTATTACACGCAAGCCCAAAGCGTATGAGCCCGGTTGTTAAAAAATCACATAATGGAATTGACACGAACGAGAAGAATATTCATGATTGTCTTGGCGGCGATGCTGCCGGGACTGGTGAACGGGATCAACGCTGACTCGTTTTCCGACGGGAGGCTTTTGGACAAGACCTTGAGGATCGACTATATATTCAGTGGATCGGACAAGGATTGTGACATCGCTGTCGCTGAGTTGCTTAGCCTCGACGGATGGTACGGAAGGCGGACGAATCTGAAGGAGGTGCCGCTGCGGGGTAACGGGCAGCTTACGATGACGGACAAGGCAACGGGCGACACGCTCTACAGGATGTCGTTCTGTACGCTGTTCCAGGAATGGCAGGCCACAGAAGAAGCCACGAGAGTACGTAGAAGTTTCGAGAACGTGTTCCTTGTGCCGATGCCGTCCGCTCCGGCGGAGGTCACTGTGCAACTCTATGATTTCCACGAGAATGTGGCGGCAAGTCTCAAGCATCCGGTTGACCCGAAGGACATTCTGATCAGGCCGGTGGACGGAAAACCACAGACCAAGACACTGCTGTCCAGCGGAGATTCGAAAGAGAAAATAGATGTGGTCATCCTCGCCGAGGGCTACACCGAGAGCGAGATGGACATATTCTTCAAGGATGCCGAAAGCACTGTGGATAATCTTCTGAGGCACGAGCCGTTCAAATTAATGAGCGACAGGTTCAACATCGTGGCCGTGGCATCGCCGTCGCTGGACAGCGGTGTGAGCGTGCCGCGCGAGGGGCTTTGGAAAAAGACGGCGGTGGACTCGCACTTCGACACGTTCTATTCTGACCGCTACCTCACGACCTTGCACCTGTTCAAAATGCACGACGCGCTTGCCGGAATCCCTTACGAGCACATCATAATCCTCGCCAACACCGACACTTACGGTGGCGGAGGCATCTACAATTCCTACACGCTCACCACAGCCCACCACAAACTTTTCGGACCGGTGGTGGTCCACGAGTTCGGCCACAGCTTCGGCGGTCTGACAGATGAATATGCCTACGACGACCAGTACGTTGAATATTACTACCCGGACATCGAGCCTTGGGAGCAAAACATCACCACGAAGGCCAACTTCGAGAGCAAGTGGAAGGATCTTTACGACCAAGGCATCGTTGGACTCGTTGAAGGCGGAGGCTACCAGACAAAAGGTGTCTGGAGACCTTGCGAGGATTGCCGCATGAGAACCAACACCGCCAAGGCCTTCTGCCCGGTCTGCCAGAGAGCCCTCGAGCGGATCATCCGCTTCTACACCGAGGAGTGACGTGGAGGTTACTTTCCTGCAAATCAACAAATAACGTCTATGTGCTCCCTACCGGAACGGTGGGGAGCACATCCACTTAATCTACTATGCCACTGCACGTTAAGTTTCACAATTCTGTCTTAAGGGGAAGTCACATCGATGCTTCTACAGGCTCAGCAACCGCAGGCACGGTGACCGGGAAAGCAGCAAAGGGACAGAGCCTCTAGAATCTCTGGCTATTTTTTTGAGAGATAGACGAAAGCTTTCCTGTTGTAGCATCCTTGAAGCAATTCTCAGCAAACATCACTTTCATAGCTTCAATCTGCTTCTTACAGGATTTGGATATGCTTACCGTATTCCTGATAGTTTCCAGGAAATCACTGTTATCGATTGATTCTGACGCCTTATCTGCCTTATCTGCCTTATCTGCCTTATCTGCCTTATCTGCCTTATCCCTTAAATAGCACCTTTCGACAGTGTCGTTGACAACTGATTCAATATCCGCTCCATTAAAGCCCTCAGTAGCTTTTGCCAACTCTGACAAATAATATTCGCCCTGAGGCACCTGCACACTTCGTTTCTTATTAAGGTGAACCCTGAATATGGCTTTCCGTTCATCCTGATTCGGCAGATTGATGCAGAATATCTCATCAAAACGCCCCTTGCGTTTTAATTCCGGTGGCAAGGCATCCGCGTTATTCGCGGTGGCGATCACATAAACAGCGCTCTCCTTGTCCTGCATCCAGCCAAGGAAATAGCCAAACAGACGGGTCAAGACATCATCTCGTCCTCCCACCCCGGAGAAAGCCTTTTCGATCTCATCTATCCAAAGGACACAAGGAGCGGCGGCCTCTGCAATCCTAAGAGCCTTGCGAAGGTTCGCCTCGCTGTCCCCTACATATTTACCCATCATCTTACCCATATCCATTTTAAGCAGAGGCGAGTCGAACAGCATCGCACTTGCTTTGGCACATAATGATTTCCCACAGCCTGGCATTCCGACAAGAAACACTCCCTTAGGAACAGCCACACCATAATCGCGGGCATCGGATAAATGTGAGAATATCTTCGCCTTGTCCTTCAAATATTTCTTCAAAGCGTCTATTCCACCAATACTATCTATACTTTCCTTGGTTTCAATAAGCTCCAGCACGCCAGACTTCCGAACCATCAACTTCTTCTGCTGGATGATCATATCCTTGTCCTCCGCGCTAAGTGTTCCATTACAACTCATAGCCACGTCAAGCGTACGGTCAATTTCAAAGGATGTCAGTCCCTTCAGATCAGGCAACAGTTTTTGCCTGTCCTTATCTTTGAAACTGTTATACTCATTTACCAATATGTGCCAATCAATCAATTCATTGATTTCAGCCTCACTCGGGAAAGGTATTTCCAAGAAAGAGATATATTTTTCCAATTCTACAGGATATTTCAACACAGAGGAACTTATGATGACAGTGGTGTCGAACCTGCGGTCATATAGCTTACGCTGCGAAATCAACTCCAACAAGGTTTTAATCTCCGGATCCTCAATGTAATCCTGAATCTCCCTAAGCAGCAGATACTTTTCAGGAACCGAGAAAGGCTCGAAACCTTCCAAAGATTCCAAGACTTCCATAGTATAAGCTTTTCTCAGAAAAACGGCCAGACTTTCTGACAGTCCACCTCCTCTGGACTGCTTTGTTTTGAAATCTGTAACACCTGTGGCAGGGTTCCACTCGTAAATTTTCTTGTTTTTTAAAACCAAAGATATTATTTCATCCACTCGGGCGAAATCATAATCATTGATATAGATTATAGGTATGTTGATGTCTATCAACTTTTGCAAAGAAGACAGACATCTTGATCTACTTTGTGTCATATAGTTTAATTGTTTCTACCTTATAAAGTTTTACAACCTCATATTTAACCTGCTCTACCTCAACCGGATAAGATCTATTACCGATTAATTGGAGAAAATGTCTAACTTGTTCATTTGAATAGTCCTTCGCTGTGCTCCGGCTCTTAATGCCGATTGAATCAATGGCTTTAGCCAACCATTTCGCTCTATCGTAAGATTGAATACCATCGAGAATATTTTTCGCCTCATCAAAACTTCTGTCACATCTGGCCTTATAAAACGCCTTTAGGTAATATAACCGACATAATAATTCACCATCCTTGATGGAGGCACCTCTTAAATCCACAATATCGCACGATCCCTCAGAGCGGTAGCAAATGTTGAAGAATCGCCGCAGTTCATCCGCATCAACATCTAAAGAGGCTTTCGGAGTCCTTCCTTCATTTCTTCTTGAGTTTCCATTTCGCTCTATTCTTTCCTCCAAATACTCAGCAGTTTCATCATAATCATCCTTTCTCAGTTTCGTGACGATTGATTTCAAATCATCCTTCTGATAGACGTTGGCAAAAAACACGGAGAAAAGACTGACCACATCCCTCTCTGTAACTTTTTCAACATCTTCCGTTGACGGTTTGTATTGTTCCATTCTTTCAAGCAGCCCGTCGGTTACAGATTGTTGTTTAATCCAACTGAAAAAACTACTTTCAGGTTTCATCAAAGGGAATATATCTTCGAAGCGAAAGTTCTTCTTCAACGATTCGAGCGTGGAATGCTCTTCCCCACCGGACTTTATACGAATACGGACCGGCTTTGCGTTTGGCTCAAGATTCATAATATTCAACTAACTTAAAACTTGCCTTACAGTTTGTTTAGTCTTCGCAATGAGTTGCCTGGCTGCATTTTTAGCATATTGGGCAACCTTAGGGATAGCGCTGTTTATCACCTGCCTCACAGGCTCCGCACAATACTTGACCACTGATTTGATTACAGGTTTGGACGACGCCATCGGAGGGTACTGTGCGATTATGGCGTCAGCAACCGCTTCCGCAACCATTTCCTTACCGGCCTCTGTCCCCAGAGTCTGGTTAACCACAGCGGTCAACCGAGCAGCCTCATAATCTATCAAAGCATCCGCGATTTCGACAGGATCCTTTATTCCTGATCCATCCCAAACCAGTGCTTTAGTACGGTTAAGTCCCAGATCTACCAAAGATGCGATAGTGTTTCCATTCTTGTCCGGAAGATCAAAGGGCAGAACCCCTTTATCCGCTGCGACAGCCACAGCGGCACAGAATATCTTCTTCATATCGGAATCTTGCCGGCTGCCGAAATCGAAGACCAGATATTGGTCAAGGATTTCCTTTAGATCATCATTTGCCACAATGTTCTCATTGCCAATCTCTTTTTCCATTCCGTCCAGAACGGTAGTTTGAATGAGGTTGGTCTCCCTGATCGTGTTTAGGATCTCATTTACAGAGGTGTAGACTTTCTCAGAATCCATGGCTACTCCGATTTTATGAGATTATTATCCTTGACATCTTCAACCGTCTTTACGACTGAGTCAAGAACTTGTTCCTGAGTTCTCTCATCCTTGTTGGCCAAAGACTTTTGCAGTTTGGATGACATCCACACAGAAGTGGGTACTCCTCTTTTCTTCGCCGCCACCAATTCATTATAAGAAGCAGCACGTTCATCTATGCGTCCCATAGCATCCATGACGGAGTTCTGCCCTTCATCTGAAATTTTGGAATCCTCAACAAATTTGAGAATCAAATCATCCACATTCGCATTTGGATTATTCCGATAAGCAGTCAAAAGAGACATCAAGATTTCTTCAAATGTATTACTCATTTCGTCAAGTTTTTTGCTAATATATCAACATATTCTCACTTTTCTTGGTTCATATCTGGTTCATATCGTATCGAGTATGCTGATTCAACCAAACTTGATGACACTTTGAAGGTTGCTTAATAATCCATGCAGATAAGGCACAACGTCAATGGTCTTCATCACTGGAGCATTTCCTATATTATTTGCGGCACTTATGGTCAATATAAACCGAGGCTAGTCCCTTTGTCCGGTCAGAGCGCAATCCTCCGGACGAACAGCACTGAGAGATTATAGACGATGTGAATCTTACAAAAGGCTTTCAGTCACATGTCGAATCTGTGCCGATGGAATCCGGACCGGGCTGAAAAACTCAATGACAAAAGTACATGTTTTCATAGGAATGGGCCTTCCATGCGCTTCTGATCGGTTTTGACGTGAAGGTGTTCCGTAAATCCGCACTGACATCAGCACGTGGTGACCGCTATAGGGGCCTGCCTCGGCTTGTACCCTGACATGAAACCGCAAGGCACATGGATACGGGTTGACATTCCAGTGCCCGAGGGGATTGACGACATTTTTAGACTATAATGTCGTTCAAAACCGACAAATGGAGGGGTTCGACGGCGCTTCGGTGCAAAATTGTCGTTCTGCCTCTCAACTTTTAGTCTGTTACCTGACCTGAGGTCGATGATGCGGCTCAATGTCTAGCCACAAACCAGAAGGACTTCATGGGGTGTAATCTGTAAATTATTGTTAATAAATAGTTTGGCTACTAATCTTCAGCGGTTTAACACTCAAGGCAAAGTGTTAACTACATGACAATTGATGCGTTTACCGCCACTCACTGACACAGAACGAGTTGCGTTTAGCCCTAGAGTGGGTGATACTAATTCTTATGAAAACGAATCAGACAATGCTTTACCTTGCGTTGGCACCGTAGGAGGAACAATGAGTTCTCCTACAGATCGTCAGGCTCCAAAGAAGCACCGTCATCAATATCGAATCACTCTGCTAGCTTTCAAGCAAACAATTCAAGACTGCTTCTTTGTCAGCCGCATGGCCATCAGGTCAGAGTTTATTGTTTATCAGGGTCTATGGCATTAAAGTCCCCGATGTCGAACCATTCACGCATCTTATTCTGTGCCTGAAATTTGACACCTGGAGTAAGATGCGTTTTAACGTAAGCGTAAGCGGCCATCAGAGCGGCAAGGTCATCCGTAAATCCAGCGACAGGGATGGCGTCCGGAATAAGGTCGATCGGCAAGATGAAATATCCGAGCGCACCAATTATGATCGCTTTCTCCTTTGGACTGACATTCGGATCCATCAATTCATAGTAAAGGATAAGAGCCACATATATGACCTTTGCGCCGGCCTTTTGGGCCACCTTTTTCACTTTGTTCCAAAATCCGCTTTCAGAAAAATTTCCTTGGTACTGTTCAATGTTGTTTGGTTTCTTTGTGTCCATAATTCAATATGTTTGATTTTGTCAACAAATATAGTAAACTCACAACATTATTGTAGGTTCATATCGGGTCCATTTCTACGGCTTTGACCGGGAGGTTCCCGACTGGCTTGACTATAATTGGACTCCGATGGCGGCGTTCCGGGCGGGATTTCTCAGGAAAGCCACATTCTGATCAGTGTCCGTGACATAGCCGCCAGCCTTGGCGGTGAAAGCAGCGGCACTAATGGCAGCCACAAACGCAACCATTCTTTCATTTAGTCGAATTTTATTGTAACTTCCGGAATAAATGCACGTATTCTTCCCAAGATGACAAATAAATTCGACCAAAAAGAAAATTTTAAATTGATTTATGGCCAAAACTGAAACAGAAAATGTATAACTTGGGGACTGGAAATAATCCAATGAATATGCTGAAACGGAAAATAGAAGCGTCCACGGACGGGCTTCAGATAGCGATGCTGATCAGTGAGCCGGTGGGCGAACCTAAAGGCATCGTGCAGATAGTGCACGGGATGTGCGAGCACAAGGAGAGGTATATTCCTTTCATGGAATATCTTTCCGCCCATGGCTACATCTGCGCCATACACGACCACCGCGGGCATGGAGAGACCGTCTTGAATGAAGAGGATCTCGGCTATATGTACAAAGGCGGCTGGAAAGCTTTGGTCGAGGACATCAGATTGGTTCAGAATGAAGTCAAGGCCAACTACCCCGCGTTGCCGTATACCCTTTTCGGGCACAGTATGGGTTCGATGGTCGTGCGCTCGTTCACAAAACGCTACGATGACAGCATCGACACACTCTTCGTCTGCGGCTGCCCGAGCTATAATCCGGCAGGAAAGGCAGGACGAATTCTCGCCGGACTGATCGGACTGTTTAAAGGAGAACACTACCGCTCCCCTCTCCTGCAGAGACTGTCATTCGGATCATTCAACAAACCCTTTGAGTCAGAGGGCTATCCGTCAGCGTGGGTCTGCTCCGACAAGGACACACTTGAGGCTTACCACAAAGATCCTTACTGCATGTTCACATTCACTGTCAACGGGTTCAAGAACCTTTTGGATCTGATGAATGACTGTTACAGCACAAAGGGATGGAAGATGTCCAACCCGGGCATGCCGGTTCACTTCATTTCCGGAGCCGATGATCCTTGCAGGATCTCAGACAAAGCCATCCACAAAGCGGTTGACTTGATGAAGCGCGTCGGGTACTCTGACACGGACCTGCGTCTTTACCCGGGAATGCGCCACGAGATTCTCAACGAGACAGCACGCCTACAGGTCTGGGACGACATTCTCGCCAGGCTCGCGGAATAGCCTGATTCCTAAAGCCATGACACAGCCAACGAAACCTCATACATCAAAAACAATACTGACAATAATATTCAATGAATATGTCAATAAGGAAAATTCTTCTCGTTGTGGATGTCCAAAGAGACTTCATTGACGGGACTCTCGCCGTTCCGGGAGCTGAAAGGATCATCCCCGTCATCAACGGGATCAAAAATGACTTTGACCTCACATATTTCACTCTGGACTGGCATCCGAAGGATCATTGCTCGTTCAAGGAGAACGGCGGGATCTGGCCGGAGCACTGCGTGCACTACACATTAGGATCCAGCCTTGCTCCAACCCTGCTTGAAGGCCTTGAGGAAAAACGAACCCGTTACATTCTGAAGGGTCTTGACAGAAACCGTGAGGAATATGGCGCGTTCGCAGAACTCGCGGCAGACACACAGACAGAAGTCCATGAGAATGCAGCCATACTGCCGAGGTCCACAACAAATAACCCCGGGTCAGCTTTGTTCCAGCCTGGCGACGAGGTCACTGTCTGCGGAATCGCAGCCGAATACTGCGTTCTTGAGACGCTAAAGAACGTCTTTCATCTGAGCCGGGAAACCGGTTTCAGCGTCAACGTCTGTCTCAAAGCCACAGCCGGGTTTGACAGCACTCCACTCACAGACTGGATGGAAGAGAACAAAGTCAAAGAATACTAAGAAGCTGTTTTGATTTGTTTGTTTGAAGTTTAAGAGCAAGCTCTTTCCCTGCTACTCACCTCGGCAAACCGAACAAGTTCGATTGCACTCGGTTCGGGCGCTGGGT
>CAKVBK010000023.1 GCA_934725285.1 uncultured Bacteroidales bacterium
GATTATGGAGGCGAAAAGGATAAGGTACCCGATCGGGGTGCAGACGTTTGAGAAGATAATTGAAGGGGATTATCTCTACATCGACAAGACGGGATTCATTCACGATTTGGCGATGAATTATTCTTACGTTTTCCTGAGCCGTCCGAGGCGTTTCGGGAAGTCACTGCTGTCATCCACGATCCATAGTTACTTTGAGGGGGAGAAGGAACTGTTCGAGGGTCTTGAGGCCGGGAGACTCAAGAAAGAATGGACACGGCATCCTGTGTTCCACTTCGACATGTCCACGGCGAAGCATCTGAACGAGGAGCAGTTACTCAGGACGCTGTCCTATAAACTGGACGAGTGCGAAGGCATATACGGAAAAGGCGACGGCATCTCTGAGGATGACATAAACGCACGCTTTGAACGCCTTGTGAAAGCGGCTGTCGAACAGACCGGCGAGAAGGCCGTCATAATAATCGATGAATATGACGCCCCGCTGCTGGACGTGATGAACGACAAGGAGCGGCTTGTTTCTATGCGGCAGATAATGAGGAACTTCTACAGCCCCATCAAAAGTCTGGATCCTTATCTTCGGTTCGTGTTCATCACTGGGATAAACAAGTTCGCCCAGCTCAGCATATTCAGTGAGCTGAACAACCTGCAGAACATCTCGATGATGCCGAAATATTCAGCGATCTGCGGAATCTCGCAGTCGGAGCTTGAGAGGGATATGTCCGAGTCCGTGAATATCCTTGCGGACAAGCAGGGAATCTCTTACGAGGAGGCTTTGGGGCAGCTCAAGTACAACTACGACGGCTACCATTTCAGCCACGAGTCTGAGGACATCTATAACCCGTTCAGCCTGATTAAATGCCTTGATGCGCAGGACTTTGGATCCTATTGGTTCGAGACCGGGACACCGACATTTCTGGTGGAATGGCTGATGAGATCGCATATTGACGAGACCGCTCTTGACCGTATGTCCTCGATCCCTGCCGCGGCATTTGACATCTCCCCGGAAATCAGTAACAGCCCTCTTCCGGTCTTGTACCAGACTGGCTATCTGACGATCAAGGATTATAATTCAAGAACTAAGCTTTACACTCTCGGTTACCCGAACGAGGAGGTGCGTATCGGTTTCTCCCAATGTTTGCTGGCCGGCTACAACCGGGACACTTCCGCCGGACCGATTTTCGTGGCTCAGTTTTTCACGGCCATGGACAACGGTGACATCAACGAGGCTTTGACGCTCCTCCAGTCCTTTATGGCCGGAATTCCGTATGATCTGGAGAATAAGACCGAAAAACATTATCAGACGATAATATACCTGGTTTACACATTGTTGGGTTATTACATCAAGTCCGAGGTCAAGTCCGCTATAGGCCGAGCCGATGCCGTCTGCCAAACCAAGGACTGCGTCTATGTCTTCGAGTTCAAGGTGGACGGCTCCGCCGAGGAGGCGCTGAGGCAGATTGACGAGAAAGGGTACCTGATTCCGTACAGGCTCGAAGGTGAGACAAAAAGGCTTGTCAAGGTCGGCGTGAACATCTCGACAGCCACCCGCACACTCGACTCTTGGAAGGTAACCGAAGAATGATATGTGATATAATATTACAATTGACGCAGGCCAAAATGGTCTGCTTCGGTTTGCTTTAATTTGAGGATTCTCTTACGCAACGGACAGGATTGGCTTCCCATTTGTTTTTTCCTCCTATTACTAAAACGTCTATCTTTCCACTGTTACCAGCAGCACCCCCGGCAATATCCTCATCTTTCCAAACGTAATTTCCTATTTCAAATGCTTGAGCACTATGGCTGTTTGATGTAGGTGCACTATAATAGTATGACGTAGTCCCCATAAAATCGCATAATTCCCCATCTCCGGCGAATCTATACCCAGTCATCGGGTAATATGACCCTTCCGTGTCTGAAACGTTGGCTTTGAAATAATAGCCATTCTCGTACTTAGGCTTATAACGCTCGACTGTTCCGCTAAGGAAACTCGTTGTGATGCAGTTGAGCTTTTCTTCAATCTGGCCTTTGTTCATATCGCCTTTAAGAGTGGCTGAACCACTCGTAGGAACTACGAAACCTGTGAAAGTAAATTGATTAGCAATTCTATATCCTGCCGGGCACGGGTCATAGATTGTTTTATTATTTGTCCATCCCGCACCTGCTCCCTTATTTGACAATTGACCGTCTGAAGACCAAGTAAACTGATTTTTGGTATTTGTATCGCCCCATAAATAGTCGTTGTTCTCTGCCAACCAATCACTGACAGATAGATTCTTATATCCGCTGATAAGATAGTCTGGCCGTAGAATACTTGCAGCGATAGTCGCTTCTGAAGCCTCGGTAGGCGCATAGGCATTATAACTCTTGCTGATGTCCTTAGCCACCCCGTCCACATAGTAAGTAGAACTGTTAGGGAACGGATCCTTGCGTCCCCACTGGTAGAGCGTGGTGTAGTACGATGTCTTTGACCAGGCTCCAAGAGTACGGTCCATCACTGTGAATGTCGCTCCGGCTTGGTTCGTGACCACGTCATCTGTAGGCAGTTCGTCACCGACACCCCAGATGTGCCAGCTCCAAAGAATATCCCCGGTGCAGTTCTCGCCGCTGTAGACGGCGATCATAGCGTTGCCTACATTGCCGTTGGCGATGTAGCTCACTTTGCCGTCAGCATAGGTTACATCACCGATGAAGTTCTCTGTGTCCTGCCACAGCAATTTGGCGGATTTCGGGGCGATGGTGGCAGAAGATGTGTGGAATCCAGCACCAGTGATGATTCCTTCGTCACCGTTGCCGATAGTGGTTGCCGAGAATGAATGCGTACCCGTTGTTGTTATCATATAACAGTTAGCCGTCTCGCCAGTCTCAGGCCCCGGATCAGGAGTCTCTGGTAACAACTCCTCGGTCACAGCGACAGTATTAGACGCATTATTGAACACTGATGCGTTCAAAGGAACGACATAGTAATAACCTGTCTCGAAATCGCAAAGTGCCTTGGTGGTCAACTGTATCGAGCAATGAGTCGTCTTAATGTCAATAATCAATTCCTGCCCCGACTGCGCGCCTGGAGCCACAACAGCGTAGGCGATCACCGAACCGTTCAGAAGAGGAGTCTCCGAGAGGTTCATTTTGACCTCTCCCGAAGTCGTGGTTCCAGCCTTGAGGGCCATAGGCGATGCCGTCAGGTCGTAGGTGTAGTCGCCAGTCAGAGCCACCTGCGAACTCATTGAGATGTACTGAACCTTCTCGTCTTCCGGCAATGTGAGACTTTCGCCAATGCCCGACTTGATGCAGCTTTTGATGTCATCGAGATTGATCTCAAATCGGAGCAACACACCAAGTTGTTGCATATTGCATTTGAAACTTCCATCACTCAATTCAGTGATTTTGCCGGAAGCCTTGAAATCATATTCAGCGATGGAAGATGTCCCTGAATATTCCTGAGTAGATGGAATATTCACAGGAATCGCATTCTTGTCGGTTGCCGCCGCACTGTAAGGGTAGTAGGCATATTCAGGTGTCTCGCCGTCGGCAAGTTCTCCCTTGAAGCCTGTCTCTCTGATCGGGTAGGTGTTTGTGCTGGTGAAAGGTTCGTTGGTGGTCGTGCCGCTGCCGAAGACACCGATCTTGTCACCGACACTCCAGTTCATCGCGATGGCGCCATTGTCCAGTACATCTCCGACAACGGAGCGTGTCCTGTCTCCGGTGAAATCCTCCTGGATCCCAAAAATCACGACTTCCTTCGTGGAGCCCGCTTCCGGCAGAGCCTCCCTCTGTGAACAGCCAAGCGCACCGGCGAAAACCGGCACGCTCAGCAGCAATCGATAAAAATGCAAGTTCATTTTATGAATATGTTTTATTGGATTATGTTCCCTCCATTCCCGTAGGTGTTCGAGTTCTTGTCCGTCTCATCCGCGCCCGATGTGTCCGGGGTGGCATCGCGCACGCAACGGAGTATGAATGAATCATATTTCGAGGTTGACTTATAGTCTGTTGTAAGATTGCTTCCGTTTTTGTAATAGACCATATTAAAGTCTGTATCAGGTCTATTATATTTACTTTTGGCCGCCGTATTTTCTGTTAGCTCAACATATTTAAACATTAACGTAAATTCTTTCTCATTCGGAATGCGCCACTTATGTAGATCTGACTCATCGGCCTCTTCTGAATAGTAGTTTTGGCACCATTCTCCAGATTTAACCTCATCAACGGTAAATACACTTTTTGTGGTGGTAGAAGTTCCGTCGATGATTTTCGCAGTCAGATCTTTTGATGCAATTTTAAAGGCTTGCGGGAGTCTGTCAGTGCTTTCTCCTCTGAAGTGCTCTGAGTATTCACCTGAAATTTCACTTGATCTGATGCTATTATTGTCTAAACCTGTCACACTTACAACCATCGTCTCAGAGTTGTAGGATGAAATTTCGCTCACGGTTCCGCTTGTGTTTTTAAGTGAACGTATGCAGCGAACCTTAGGCGTTCCACTATATGAACTATTATATGCTCCATACGCTGACCCTTCATCGGCCCACCAGACATTTACGGCACGCGTACTATTCCAATAGTTATTCTGGCTTCCTTTTTCGGTTTGCATCTCAATGCGAGCTGACTCAGGTAGTGAATTCATTCCGAACCAAAAGGCCGTGCATTGATCCACTGCGGGTAGATACCACTTTAGTTCGCTGTCATCAATAACCCCATCTCCGTTTTCATCCCTGTTTCTGGATAGGCACTGATATATCGCATATTTCCCGTATGCAGACAGTGCTGTACTTGGTATCTCTGACTGAGTTGACGTGTAGCCAAGATATTCGCCATTAATGTAACGTGACCAGTTTGTGTTGCTTATGGCATTTTTGAGGTTATTGTACCCATTTAGCCTTTCTGAACCACCTGATGTTATTCCAAACGTAGAGGTTGCGGCGGTTTCATCAACTTGTTCAACTCCATACGGATTGTCAACATCCATGTTGAAGAATGACTTTATCGACCTTTGCTGGATTGAGAACACCACGTTGCCTGTGTACGTGCTATGCTCGTCCGAACTTTTGTCAATGCCTTGGAATGCGATTGTGATCGAACGATCATCAGAGTTGATGAAATTTCTGAGCTCGGCACTTTTGTCAGCGGCATTTGAGACTTTGTCTTCATAGTAATATTCATTGACATAAGCCGTTGTGTAAATGTATCCATCTGATACCAAGAAGTGTCCATAGACTCCATCGCTGAGTGTTCCTGCTTTATTTATCTCATCAAGCAATTCGAATATGCTCAATGAACGGCTTGATATGCTGGTTCCATCAGTAATCACGTTGAATTCTGTCGTACTTGCAGGTAAAGCGAACCTTATCCAATTGTAGTCTAGCGTAGACAGGTCCTTGCTGTCTATATCTTTCATTTCGACAATCTCATTGCTGCTGTATGGTGTATTGAGCATCACTGTGTAGCCGTCAAGTTTGCCTGTGTCCGGTATCTTGATTTTCAACAGGACATTCTCAAAATGGGCATCAAGCCTGATGTTGAATGATTCCGTATTATATCCGGTGATGTTTCCTTCGGCTCCGTGTTGGTAGGTTTCGCCGCTTTCATCCTTCTTTTGAGCCTCTGCGATAATCTTGTTCACTCCGTTGACAGTGATATTGTATGTGTAATGGTAGTTTCGCCTTGTTGTGAAATTACCATTGGATTCTCCGCTGTTCGAAAAGTCCCCAAGGTGAATTGTGTATGTCACTTCTCCAAAGTACGAGGCGTCCTTGTACTGCCCTTTTACAATTATATATGTACCGTTTTCCGGAGCATATTCAAAAGAGTTGTAGTTGTTCGAAAGTCTCTTCTCTCGATAATTATATGCCCAGCCATTCGCAGGTGATTTAACTGCTGTTTGAACATTTTCCGGCATATAAAATTCAATCTTATTATTTACAACAGCCAATTTTTCTCCTTCAGAGTGTGAATGGAATGCCTCTCCTTCTGAACTTCCTTTGTAACCAAGCGAGCACGTTACTCCTTCAGCATCCCCATCATTGGTCCATCCGTCTCTTTCAATAAGTGTTGATGACCTTGAATATTGATGAATGCTGTATGTCTCTGGTGTAAAGGTGATATTTTTACTACCAGTTTTAAAATTAAATGTAACCTTAGCCACAATTCTTCTTAGGTGTATGACTCCAGTCAATGTGCAGGTTTCATCTTCCTTATCGCTATATTCTAGTGTAAGAGATCCATCATCCCCAAAATTGCCGCTCTTGCAATATTTTCCTGTCATTAATATGGCGTTTTCTACTATATCGATTTCCCTGTCCGCCTTTAACACACAGTAATCGAGAAATTCTGATTGATTCATCAGTTCCACTTTGGACATATCAATTTTGCAGAAGGATTTATCATAGTTCGCGATGGCATAGAGGTACCAGTTGCCAGTCGTGATGCCTTTTCCGGCAACATTGAGGTTCACGGTGTACTTATAGTTTGTGCTTGTGGATGATGCGCTTCCTGTCGGGAGCATTGTCGGGGTTCCCATCTGGTCCTTATCGACATAGACGACGACCGGTTTGTCATTCGTCCCGGCCTTGTAGAACAGCAAAGCCATATTCTGGACATTTGTCTCCACCTCGGCGCTTGCCCTGGTCACTGCGATCACATCGTCGCTCGGGGCGGACAGATTGAGTTTTATCGAATTTACAGGAAGGCCTTCAACCACATCCTTTCCCGTGTTATTCTGTTCTTTTTCACAGGCTGTGAATCCGACGAGCGCAGTAAGCGCCAATGCTATGCTTAAAATAGTCTTTTTCATCTTTTTCAGTTAATCAAATGATATTTCGTTGCCAATCTCGTCCCAATCGTCAACCTCGACGTTCGGGTTCTCTGTCTTGATGGTCTTCACATCACTTCCTGCGCAGACGGCGCTTTCGACGTCAATCCTCACCGCCCGGGTCTCGGGGGCGAGGTAGTCTCTCCTGATTTTTGTGATTCTCTTCATGTCAGTCTCTTTCGTTTCGCTTTTTGCTAAAGGGCGCCTTTAGCAAAAATTCTGAGGCATTATTCATAACGGATTAATGAATCCAAAATGTCACCGTAGGGTGTCGCGCGGCTCTCTTGGGCAACGAATATGGCGGGAAACGTCACCGTAGGGTGTAGCGCGGCACTCTTGGGCAACGAATATGGCGGGAAACGTCACCGTAGGGTGTAGCGCGGCACTCTTGGGCAACGAATATGGCGAAAACGTCGCCGTAGGGTGTAGCGCGGCACTCTTGGGCAACGAATATGGCGAAAAACGTCGCCGTAGGGTGTTGCGCGGCACTCTTGGGCAACAAAAAAGGCGGAAAACGTCACCGTAGGATGTCGCGCGGCTCTCTTGGGCAACGAAATATGCGGGAAACGTCACCGTAGGGTGTTGCGCGGCACTCTTGGGCAACAAAAAAGGCGGAAAACGTCACCGTAGGGTGTCGCACGGCTCTCTTGGACAACGAATATGGCGGAAAACGTCGCCGTAGGGTGACGCGTGTATATCTGGATTTGCGCACCGCTGGAAAAAACACAGTGTGAGAAATGTTGCATCAATAATCAAGCGGAGAAGTTATCACTCTATTGTGCGTTTTTGATTTTTTCTGTAAATTGCCGGAAATTATCAGTGAGGTTGGTTGAATACGCCTTCATAACTTAACTGCTTTATGATTTTAAAGTTATGGAATATATTCAACTACTTGACTGATAATTAATCGTTTATAGGCTTATCATGTTTTAGGCTCATGGACTTTAGGTTTGCTGACCACTAAAGGCAATGACAAGAGATTCCATTGCCGGATTCAAGCATAAAGCGCATAGTCACTATGATTTGCTCATTGCAAAAATAGTTTGTTAATATATTCATAACTAATATTTGTAAAATGATGAAAAAATTTTTCTTTGCTGCCGCTGTTTGCGCTTCGGCGCTGTTTGCGGCTTGTAGTGAGAAGATGGCTACGGATGAGGAACTGCTGGCGGAGACTCAGGGTGCAGTCGTTGAGGATGAATATTCCGACGAGCCTGCGACAAGGGCCAACGCTTCGAACGGGGCGTGGATGGCCGGGCTGGATGACTCGACTCCGTTCGCGCGGCTTTCCATTCCAGGGACGCACGACGCTGTCACCGGAGACGGCACAGCTTTTTCCATCGGCAGGACCCAAAGCCTTGGGCTGTCGGCGCAGTGGGATCTTGGAATACGTGCGTTCGATTTCCGTCCAGGATACCGTAAGGTTCGTGTCAGGGCGTTCAAGTACAAGAACGAGCTTCACGTCTATCACGGATTCATTCCGACCAAGACTTCATTCAAGACTGCCGTCCAGACGCTCATGAACAAGATTGACGCTAATCCTTCGGAGTTCGCTGTGGTCATCATGCAGTTTGAGAACGGCAGCCCGATCTACAATGACAGGTCAGTCTGGAATTCACTGATGAGCGAGTTCCTCAGCAGTGAGGAGACATTCCCGTCAAGGTTCCGCATCGACTATCGTCCAGACCTTACCGTAGGTGACCTGCGCGGCAAGATTCTGATACTTTCCCGTGACGCTTACGCGGATCAGCCGATAACAGGCGGCTACATTTCGGGCTGGAGCTTTGCCGAGGAAGGGACGACCGACGCGAGAATCACAAGCCGGGTAGCCGAGGGTGTGCTTGGTGTGCAGGATTACTACCACGTCGAGAAGCCTGAAGTCAAGCTGAAAGCTGTCTGCGATTTCATGGACTGGGCCTCTGAGAACGCCGTGAAGAATTGCTGGACAATCAATCACACCTCAGGGTACACCGGACTGATCTCGACAGACAACACCTACAGGGAGAACGCTGCAAACAACAATCCGACGGTCTACGAACGTCTTGTCAACAACGAGTGCACCTCGACAGGAATGATCATGATGGACTGGGTCGGCAACTTCAAGTCTGGCTGCTTTGAGGTCTATGGCAACCTCCTGCCTCAGGCGATCATCGACAACAACTTCAAGTAATATGGACAATCAGGCAATGCGCCTTTGAATATAGACGTTTGAGCGACGCAGGTCATTTGGGCCTGCGTCGCTTTTTTGCATAGACTCTTCAGCGGCATTTTGCGCGGAAAACGCTGCTGAAGAGTGCCGCACAACACTATCGGGCGACACTTTGCAGGGATAATGCTGCCGTGGGATGCCGCATCACACCCTCGGGCGACACTCTGGGCTAATAACGTTACCGAATGGCGCAACGAAAGGCCACACGCCACGCTTCGCCGTAATAACCTTCTGACTTATAAAGCATAACGCCCTCAAGGCACCATATTTGCACATAAACAAGAGTTTCACAATTTTAACCACATAAAGCACTTGTATTATGGTACGTACACTTAAACTGTTGGCAATCGCGTCATTGACGGCATTGCTGCCATTGTCCTTACACGCAGGCGAGGTTGACAACACCCCCATTGCTTCTCTCGACCTTTCACGCTATCTTGGCACATGGTACGAAATCGCAAGATTTGACCATTCGTTTGAAAGAGGAATGAACTATGTGACCGCTGAATACACTCTTCGGGACAACGGCAAAATCGAAGTGTTGAACTCGGGTTGGAAAGATGACAAGTCCAAGACCGCCCGAGGCAAGGCAAAACAGCTGGATCCAAAATCCAATCC
Source organism: uncultured Bacteroidales bacterium (assembly GCA_934725285.1). Classification (GTDB taxonomy): domain Bacteria; phylum Bacteroidota; class Bacteroidia; order Bacteroidales; family UBA932; genus Cryptobacteroides. The sequence continues at coordinate 9,630 of CAKVBK010000023.1, forward strand.
AGCCCTCCTGAAAGTCTCCTTCTTTATGTTTTTCTATTCCGATTACCGAATCCTGATGCTCGACGAAGACTATAGCGCGGCTTTGGTCGGCAGCTCATCGGACAAGTACCTTTGGATTCTCTCCCGCACCCCGTCCCTGCCTCAATCCAAGCTCGACAGAATCCTTGCGGAAGCCCGAAGGCGCGGCTACGACACCTCTCGGCTCATCTGGGTCAATCAAGGCGCAAAGCACTGAATATCAAAGGCGGCTCCGTCCCTACAGCAGAGACGGAGCCGCAAATCTGTATAGAACGGAAATATTCCTACTTCTTGGTAGTAGTGTAGCTGAACTCAATCACCACCGGGTAGTGGTCGGCGAGACCGTCGTAGCGTTCCTTATCGCAGAGATAGCCGTTGGCCTTGATCTGGGTCGGGGCAGCGGAGTCGTTGATGTAGAAGACCTTGTCCACCACCTCACCGTAGTAATAGCCATAGCCGTTGCCGTCAGGGCCGCAGTCATCATCGCTGTCGGTGGTCGGGTACGCCATAATCGACTTGCCTGGATAGTCTGGGTAGACACCAGCCCTTGGATATTCAATCCACGGGTCGGCGACAGTCAGGCCGTCAACTGCGTTGATGGTGTCGATGAAGAGTTCCTTGATCTTGTGGCGGGTGTAGCGGAGGTTTGTGTCGCCCATCAGGATCGCCGGGCGGCCGTTGCGGTGAGAGATGATGTAGTCAGCAAGCTGGCTGAGCTGCGCGTGCTGTGCGTCTATGTGGCCGGAACCGGAAGATCCGTAAGTGTTCATGTGGGTGATGTACACATCGATCTGGGTGCCGTCCTCAAGGGTCACGAGGTAGTAGCGAAAGCCCTTGCTGATGCTTGTGTTGGCGCCGGCTGTCAGTCCACCGTATGATTTCTCGAATTTCACCCGTGTCTCGTTTGTTGCGCTCACACCTTCACCGCTGCGCCATGCGAGGTTGATACCATCGGTGCTCCTTGTGGTGCAGTTACCGCCATAGGTTCCGAAAGTGAAGTCCGGCAGGCCGTTCACCAGAGTTGAATGGTTGGTGAAATCCTCGGAGACGCCGAAGAAGTCCCAATCGTCAGCGGCGATCTTCGCTGCCATCTTCTTGGTACCTTCAGTGCCCGGTCCATCAGGATTGATGGTGATGAAGGCTATTTTCTTAGGAAGTCCGTCCACATTGTAGGTGGCGCATGTGAACTTTCCGGTCTCGACATCTTCGCTCAGTTTGGTTATCTCAAACTTATCAAGCGCCAGCGGAAGGGTATAGACATATTCAGACTCAAAATCAACAGTCGCTTTTGTTGAATATGTCGCTTTGTGCCCGTTCGTGGTGATCTCGACATAGAGGTCATCACCCACCTTGATTTCCGGGAATATGGTCGCGAAGCCACTGAGAACGCCTTCCAGAGTGGCCTCCTTCCCCCAGTCGAGGCGGATTGTGTTGTCAGAGGCGCCGGAGGTCGATTTCAGTATGGAACCATCTTCTCCGTTGAACACAAATTCACCGCAAAGCGGAACGGCAGCCCCATCCCTCGTCACCGTAAGCGTGGCAGACAGAAGAGTCTCACTCTCAAGATCTGTCCCGGCAGCGTTAAGCCTGACAAGGAGATACGGGAATATTTCGTGGAAAGTGAAGCGGACTCCGTCATCGTAGGCGCCCGTGTTCTCACCGTACTTGTAGACGGTTCCGGCTTTTGAGGACATCGCCTGTGTCGAAGGAATGGAACCTTTCAATGAAGAGTAGTCACGGCCATTATTGCCGGCAGTGTAAGGGTAGTAGGCGACCTGAGGATCATCCTCAAAGGTGCTCGTAGTTGTGAACTCGACCGTCGGGCCTCCGGTGCCATTGGTGTACTTCACATTCTTGTTGTCCGAGGCATAGACGCCAATAGCCACCCCGGGCACCCAATCCGTTGAAAGGGTTTCCGTGGCACCGAAGTCCTCGGCATCCACACAGACAACGCCCTGTGCCACCCCGGCGGCCGTAGCCTCCACCCGAGGTGTCTTGACAGGCTTCACGACAGGGTCGTCACATCCGCAGCTCAGAAGAGCCACCAGCACCGCCGCACTCGCAGCGGAAAATTGTTTGAAAGTTAACATATCTTTAAAGATTTGTGTGTAAGTTCGTCATTATTTGTCCCTTACTATGAGGATCCTTGAATATTCAAGTCCGCTCTTTCCGTAGTCCCATCTTTCCGTAGTCCCATCGTCCCTCTTCTCTCTGAAGTTTGCTCCTCGTACCAGAAAGCCCACTCCGCTGTACGAATATTACCCGACAGGTCCTTTCGTACCAGAAAGCCACCTCTGGTGTACGGAAGTGCTCTGGATTGTCGTTTCGTACCGGAAAGGCGCATTTGGTGTACGAAACCGTTCTGCACTGCCTTTCGTACCTGAAAGCCACCTCTGGTGTACGGAAGTGTTCTGTTTTGCCGTTTCGTACCGGAAAGGCGCATTTGGTGTACGAAACCGTTCTGCACTGCCTTTCGTACCAGAAAGCCACCTCTGGTGTACGGAAGTGCTCTGTTTTGCCGTTTCGTACCGGAAAGGCGCATTGGGTGTACGAAACCGTTCTGCACTGCCTTTTCGTACCTGAAAGCCACCTCTGGTGTACGGAAGTGCTCTGTTTTGCCGTTTCGTACCGGAAAGGCAATGAATATGTACAAAACTTATCATTAGCGTACTTCATTCTCAAATATGGCGGCTCTTAAAGTGCAAAACGGGAGAGCCTATCGAATTTTCATAGGTTCTCCCGAGTTTGCAAAGCGTAATCAAGGGTGTCATAGCGTTTTGTCCCTCTGGTAATTTAACGCTTATCGTTTATTTTTACTTTTCTGTGGACTTTGTGGTGGTGTAGGAGAAGTTGATGACTACAGGGTAGTGGTCGGCGAGGTTGGCGTAGGTCTCATCGTCGCAGAGGTAGCCGTTGGCCTTGATCTGGGTGGCGGCACCTTTGATGTTGATGTAGAAGACTTTGTCAACTACTTCACCGAGATAGTAACCGTACCCCTTTCCGTCAGGACCACAGTCATCGTGTTCTGTGTCATTTGTGCCGTATGCCATAATTGACTTTCCTCCATATGTCGGGTAAACACCCTCCCTTGGATAGTCTATCCACGGGTCATGGATCTCAAGTCCTTCTACATTGTTGATCACATCAATCAGCAGCTCCTTCACCTTGTGGCGGGTGTAACGCATATTCGTGTCGCCCATTATGATGATCGGACGACCATTCAGATGAGATTTAATGTATTCAACGATTTCAGTCAACTGACCCTCTTGAGCTGCAATATATGCTGACTTATTGCTGTCGCTGTAGGTATTCATATGTGTGATGTAAACATCAATCTGTGTCCCATCTGCCAATGTTACCAAATAGTATCTAAAACCCTTCTTTATGCAAGTATTTGCTCCACCAGAGAGACCACCCTCTTCGTGGTTATACTGTATCCAATTCGTTCCATCATCGACTGAGACGGTAAGATCTTTCTTCCAGAAAAAGCATAACCCATCAGTATCTGCCCGTGTTGTAAGTTGAGCCGAGGTAACAGTTCCGCGCCATTTCCCAGCATTGTAGTTTGTCAATGCGGAACGGAGTTGGCTATCGTATTCAAAATCTTCTGAAACTCCGAAGAAATCCCACTCAGAGGACTGATTAATCTGAGTTCCAATTTTGGTGGTTCCGTCTTTTCCTGGACCATCTTCATTTATTGTTACTGGAATAAAACCAATAGCAGTCACTTTTTGTGGCAATCCATCCACATTATAAGATGCACAAGTAAACGTCCCCGTGATAACCTCAGGCTCCGGTTCCGGATCAGTCTTTCCGCCATCGATGACAATCTTGTCCGCGAATTTGCTGAGAGTGAGCGGGAAGGAGTACATCTGCTCTTTCTTGAAATCTACCCTGCACGGCACACTGAGGGTAGCGGTGTGATTCTCGGTCGTGAACGCAAAGTTGAGGATGTCACCAGCCTTGATCTCCGGGAAGACGCTGATGTAGCGATCAATTTTCGAGGCGAGTGAAGAACCTTCACCCCAGTCCATCGTCAAGGTTGTGGAGCCGTTGCCGTTAAGCGACCACTCGCCATTGAGGACGTTGAAAATGAAATTGCCGCAGAGCCTCACATCGGTCTCTCCACGCTTCACGCTGAGCGTCACGCTTTTAAGCACATCGTCCGCCAGGGCTGTACCGGTGGCGTCGATGGAAACATTCACGATGGAGAAGAAGTGCTGGAAGACAAACTTGTAGCCGGACTCGGCGGATCCTTCCTGCACACGGCCATATTTGTAGTCTCCGGAAATATTCCCGCTCGTCATTTCCTGCGTGGATGGCAAAGTGCCGTAGAGGGAAGTGAGTGAACGGCCTTCGTTCGCCGAATTGTACGGGTAATAGGCGTACAGCGGCGTGAAGTCTGTGGTCGTAGTCGTAAATACAGCCTCAGCCTCTTTGGCATCGGTCTTCTTCGTGTACTTTACCTGCTTGCCATCCTTGGAAGCGAACACTCCGAGAGAGTCCCCGGAAGTCCATAGCAGACCCACAGACCCGCCAGCACTTTCTGGATTCTCATCAATGCACGTTCTGGTGACCGCGGCCTCCGTGGCACCTGCAATGATGTCATTGTTGCTCGTCTTACATTCATTCATCTCGCTTTCGCAGGCACTGAATATCAGCCCGGCACAAATGGCGGCGGCTGACGCGAAGTGGTTCTTCTTCATAATGTTATCTGAATATTTTAACTTTCATATTCCCTTAGCCCTTGTCGAAGTGGACGCTGGCCTTTTTCTCTGAATATGTTGATTCGATCCCTTTGCACATTATGACCATCAACCATTCACTTTCATCGCCAACAATTCATCAGCCATCAGTCCCACTTTCAAATGACCAACGGAAAACGTCCTTTGGAAAGACGTTTTCCGTTTAATCATAGGCTATTTAAATCTAAATTTGGACTCTGTTCCGCTTCCTTAGAAAGCCTTCCAGGTCTCCGTGTCGACATTGAACCCAGAGCTGTACCCCTCCTTGGCCGACTGAACAGGGGTCTCGGTACTGCCTGTTGGCCATTCTGGAGCATTAGTATCTCTGTCAAGGCGGAACTTTGCGTTCATTTTAATGATAGCATCTACAAGAGCCAAGCCTTTACCTTTAGTACCATTTGTCGCATCATCCGTACAAAAGTTCATCAACACTATTCCCACAGGTGAAGGGTCCGTGTCAATTTTTTCATTGATCCTATCAAGAAGGAACGGATTGAGTCTTTGTGCGACTGCAGCACGATTCTCACTACTTGGTTTGGTATAACCTCCCAATCCAATCTGGAACCAACCATTGTGTTGAGATTGAGCGTAGATTTCGTGTGATTGAGCAATTATCTTTCTAATTGCAGTTTCGCGACTATCGAATGACGCTCCATCTCCCTCTGTTAACTGTGCCTGATGGTAATAATAGGTCAAATTGGTGTTCTGTTTACCCCAATAAATAGTGGATGTCTGCATATCATTAAATACACCAGGCTCAATCATATCGCCATATGTTTTATCAGCCGCCATTGAGGCCATTGATATCAAAGCATTAGGTAATGAGTAATTTAAATAGTTTTGCTCATTTGTATTGGCATTAATTTTTAATACCATATGGCCAAGAACATCATTGACAGTAGTTGTATTGTCGATTTTGTCAACATATAAGTATTTTAAAATCGATGCATTTTGGGTGATTTCAGCTGCTAATTTTGCCAATACCTGCGAAGGGTCAACTGTACCCATGATTGACTTTCTACCAATAAAATCACTTGTCTTTGGTGCTTCCGCAATTGTCAATACAACTATGATATATTCTTTTGTATGTTTTGCTATTATATCTGATAATTCTTTCAACTTATCTATAACATAAGTTGCCGTCAAATCACCAGAACTAATACCCAAATCGTATTTATCTGTTCCTGCACATACTAACTTCAGTTCCGAAGTTTTGTCTGGTCCGCTGATTACTCCCGCGGTCCTTTTGGCTTTTGCATATGTTAAGCGACAGTCAATGTGAAATGCTCGTATACCTTTCTCATACTGTTTAGATAAATCAGTTTCATCTTGATAGTCACTATTCATGCTATACCATCCTCCAGGCACCGATAGTTCCGACAGATAGACATTTCGAGGAATCTGCTCAATCCATTTGCTTGGATCGAACTTTGTTTCTGGCTCCGTTATTTTCGCTTGTGGTATCGACAATTTATGGATAAGACCTGCGGCAAGAATATTCTTCTTTGTTGCATCTTTCTGAACAAGGTTGTATTTGTATCTTTTAACAACAAATGTCTGATCCTGCGTCTGTACGGTAATGCTCCAATCTCCGTTAATCGCCACCTCGTTTTCAGTCTGAGGTATTACAAACACGTTGAACTCCATAGGCTGGTCTTTCAGTACGCTGACATAAGAGCCTCCGGCCAATACTGTTGAGATTGTTATAGTATTTGAAGCATCGCTTGCAGCCTGTGCGCTGATTGTCCCGTCACGGTTAATATCCAAACCGAATGATCCGGCTATTTTCACACCTTCCGGGGCGGTCAATGTGATACTCTGGATTTGAAGTGTAGGCGAGGTCAGGCCTTTATCTGTATCAAATCCGTCCAGATGGAATTTCAGTACTGTTGAGATTGGCTTAAACCTTAAATAAACAGTGGAACCATTTTTTACATCGGTCGTGCAGGCATACATAATATTGTCTGGCATTGTCGGATTGTCCCAATCTGTTGTATATGGTTCTCCTACCCAAATGCCTTTCTTCTGTTGGAATACATTTGTCTGCGACTTACGGATTGTAGCGTTTACTTTTACGCCATTAACTCCATTTGCCGCAATTGTCGCCGTAGAAGGGTACACTGCGTAGAAATCTGAAGTCGCAGCATCTCCCCACTGAACACCTGTTTCTCCTGTCTTATCAAGTGAAGTGGCATAATTCTGGTCTGTCGCACCAGCCGTGTTCACTTTGTATTCCGCAAGCTGGCGACCTTGGGAGCAGGTCGTTCCATAAACGTTGATCAAATCTCCATCAACCCAATTTACTTTGACGGGATTTCCGTCTTCGTCCCCATAAAGTGTTCTGGTCTTATTTCCATTCAGGTTAGCGGAGAAACTTACATCCTCACCAGGTGTTGGGGTGATGTTCTCAGGTATTTCCTCTGCGCAGGACGCAACAAGTAAAAGTGTTCCTGCTATCGCTGATAGTCTGTGTCTCATTTCTTAGTAAATTATTCTGATTTAGGTTCTTTTATTATTGAGCGTCTCCCCAGGTTCCTCCACCGAAATCATCAAAATCGGTGTTGATTCCCTGATTTTCTATCTCTCCTTGAGGTCCTTCCGGGTTTCTTACCTCAGATGACGCTCCGCAGATCTGTCCCTCCATCTCCACGACCGTGAGGGTGGTCAGCGGGGATGTGTAAATTGCTTTCTTGTTCATATTCAAATAGCTTTTCATTCTATTGTTATTTCGCTCTGGTGATGACGGCGCGGCTGAGTGCCGGGTCATCGTAGAACATATTGTCAACTCCGCCTTTGCTGTCAAGTTCAAGCTGCGAGGCCGGGACGCCGAACTCCTTGGTGAGGCAGTCGTAGACGGCCTGGGCGCGCTCCTGGCTGAGCTTCTCGTTGATCTTCTTGTTGCCGGTGGCCGCGTCGGCGTAGCCGCTGACGGTGAACTTCGCTCCGGTGGTCTTGAGGATCTCGGCGAGGAGTCCGAGGTTGACGCGGGCCTCCTTGCTGAGCTCGCTCTTGCCGAGCTCGAACCTCACGTAGTAAGGGGAGGCGATGGTGTTGGTGGTCTCCACGACCTCTGGCTGGGCCTTCAGTGCGGTGAGTTCCTTCTCAAGACGCTCGCGCTCCGCCTTCAGCTCTGCGAGGGCGATCTGGTACTGAGTGATGTCTGTCTTCTCCACGACAGTCACAGTCTTGCCCCTGTCCCATCCGCGCGGTTTGAACTTGTAGGTCAGGCCGATGGTGGCGGAAAGATTGCCTTCGCCCCAGCGTCCGCCATCGTCACCGTCAAAAGCCTCGTTGATCATCATGGCATGAACATTGACGTTCAGGTCAAGCGCATCGCAGAGTCTGAAACTGTTGATGATACCGCCATTCGCGCTGATCTCGTTATCCTTAGGTTCCTCTGAATATACGTGCGCCCATCCAAGTCCTACAAACGGTGTGAAGTTCCAGAAATGGCCCTCCGGCTTGTAGCCGCAGAACACGTTCGAGAGATTGAATAAAACGTCTCCGTGAAGGTTAAAGAAGTTAAACTTCTGCTGTTCGAGGTTAGACCCCCAGCCATCTTTGCCAGGGACACCCTCGCCCGTGGAATGATGCGGGTCGAATGCCTTTGTTGCCCCTCTTTGTCCGATACCGCTGTAGCCCAATCTTGCTCCTACAGCCGGTGTGAACCACTTGCCGACATAAATGTTGAGCGCCGGAGCGAGCCTGTCTCCGAATTTGCATTCAGAATCGAACTCGCCGAAGTAAACCTGCGCACCTCCGTCCACTCCGATAAACCAATTAGATTTGAATCCCGCCGTCTCCACTCTGTTCTTTCCGGTGTTGTACTCCACCGTGACCGTCGTGTCGGTCTTTACGGACGGCTGTTGCGCGAGCGCCGGAATTGCCGCCAGCGTCGCCAAAGTCACTAAAGTTAGATGTTTTTTCATATTGTTTGTAATACTGTTTGTTCCTTGATTGTTACTATTATTCTTTCAATCTGTTTATAACAACACACAATCCTCCCTTTCCAGGAAGGTTTTTGCAAAAGTACTCCTTTAGCAAAATTTCATAGGTAACCAACTGATCATCAACCAATTGCCAATAAGCGACACTTCACCTAACCAGGATTTACTTATTTCAATAATAATCAACAACTTATGTTCAAACGGCTAAAAAATTAACGCTCGGTTTGAAGTTACGCGACTTGAGATGCGCAAGGAATGGACTAAACATTTTAGCTCAGGGAGTCGTATGTCCGTGGACTAACTTACATCGTAACACTCCAAGATCATAATTGTTGCGGGCAGCACACTAATTCACTATTAAAGCTATGCTTATCAATGATGGACAATGCCTTTCAAGATCACCCTGAACATAATATGACGCGACTTGAAGGCTACACATTTCATTTCGTAATTTTTCATAATGCCCGCAACAATTCCGTCGGCTCTCTGGTGTGCGAAATATGTCCATACCGGGAAGAACGAGACGCTATGGATTTTTAGGGACAGGGAATGTACATAAGAGAGCCTTTCTGTGTACCAAACGGGCTAAGGCATACTGTTGGTACAGGAAAAGCATTTCAGGTGTACCAATAAGACAAGGCACGCAATGGAACTGAGACACGGTCCATACTCTTACGGTACAGGAAACGCACTTCCGGTGTACCAATCAAGGTCAAGTTATCAAACTCGGGTCAGGGAAAACGTGGCAAGACAATATTTACAAAACACTTTCAGCCACATAGCGTGTCTATGCCTACAGGAGCTTGATCGGGCTGAAAAACTCGAAACCACGGGTAGAAGATTTTCACGGCAATGTGCTTTCCTGATGCTTTTAGCCAACATTGAGATGAAAGTGTTTTGTAAATTCGCGACGGCGATGACACCGCTACAATGTCGGCAACAGTATCTGCATCGGCAAGAACGAACCATAACAAGTTCCCAACCTACATCAACCTTAACCGAAGGCACTGTCAACTCTGATTTGAGTGGTTAATATTCGAGGTGCGAAAATGGCGACACACAAACACCACGCAAGGCACAACGGGAGGCTTATGAATATGCCGCCAATGATCCTGAACAGCATAGGCGGCATACTATACCGTCTCACATTTATGTAGAAGTATGGCTCTATGCCACCATTTTACAAAACAGCCTTACGCACTTTAGGCCAGTAAGCCATAATAAGACTAAAGTGTGACCATTATTTGGTGCAAGTCCAAAGCGCATTGTTCCGTTACAAAATGATACACTCTCTCATCCTTAAGCAGGCGTTAACAATGACTGAACAGCATCTCAAGAGGAGCATAATGAGACATTCTTGCTCCTGTCGATGACAAAAACACCTACGACGGGAGCATAAGATGGTAAAAAAGCCGCCGATAAAATCGTCTGGGTACTGCGGCAGCGGTTCAGGGCGGTTCTGTCATTGGAAAGAGACACGAGGATGCAAGCGGAAACGGTTAAGAACGATTCCATCGTTGAAAAGAGACACTATGGTGCAAACGACAACGTTTAAGAGCAATTTCATCGTCGAAAAGAGTCACGAGGAGGCAAGGGACAACAGTTATGGGTGGTTTCGTCGCAGAAAAGGATGACGAGGAGACCGAGGACAACGGTTTCTGGCAGGTTTGCCGTCTAAAAGGGACTTGGGGAGATTTGCGGTGATCTCATCCGGAAATTATCGGAATCCTTTTCGGGAATCGGATACATTTCACTAAATTTGTACTGACTACCCTTGACAGGGTGACATAAAAGACAAGACGCTATGACATTAATACACAAGAAGATATTTATTAACGGAGCAGCGGTTTTGCTGGTTCTTGCGGGAGGGATGGCGGCTTCGGGCACGGTGGCCGCACAGGCATATTCACAACAAGACATTCATTTCAAGGCGCCGGGGGTGCCGAGGCAGGTGGTGTTCGCTGGGGACACTGTGCGGTTCAGCAGAAGCGACCTTTACGAGAGGATGGACCGGGAACTGATTTCGTTCACGTATATGCACTCGAACTCCATTCTGATGCTCAAGAAGTCGGACCGCTACTTCAGGCAGGTGGAGCCTATCCTCAAGAAATATGGCGTTCCGGACGACCTGAAGTACCTTATGGCGATTGAGAGCAACCTCAACCCGAAGGCATATTCATCAGCGGGGGCGGCAGGGCTCTGGCAGTTCACAAAGACGACTGGGAAGGAATATGGTCTGGTCATCGATGGCGAGGTGGACGAGCGGTACAACATCGAGAAGGAGACCGAGGCCGCGTGCAAGTACCTGAAGCGGGCGTATGAGAAATATGGGGACTGGATGACGGTGGCTGCAAGCTACAATGCAGGACAAGGGGGAATATCCCGTCGGCTGGAGAACCAGAGGCAAAAATCGGCGCTGGACCTGTGGATGGTCGAGGAGACTTCAAGATATATGTTCAGGGTGCTGTCCGCGAAGATGTTCTTCGAGAATCCGGCGGCGTTCGGGTTCAAGGTGGAGTCCTTCGAGAAGTACCCGTACTATTCACCTAAAGAGGTGGTTACGGTCAGCGGTGCGATCGCGAGTCTGGTGGATTTCGCGGAGGAGCACGGGGTTACATACTTCCAGCTCAAGGAGGCGAATCTTTGGCTTCGTGACGACAAGTTGCTGAACAAGAACGGGCGGAGCTATCAGATTGTGATTCCGAGCGGGAAGTGAGGCTCTGGAGCTTCGACAGGATCAGCGGCCGAAGCATCCCTGTCCCCAAAAAAACGTCAGAACCAGTTCAGATCCAGAAGCGAGGCGAAATCGTCAATGATGTAGTCGGCGCCGGAGCCGGCGAGTTCCTCACGGGAGGAGTTGCCATAGGTCACTCCGCAGGTCTTGGTCCCGGCGCGACGACCCATCAGGATGTCATAAGGCATATCCCCGACAACAAGGGTCTCCCCCGCCCTGAACCCCAGCTCCTTCAAAGTCAAAAGCACCGGTTCCGGATCAGGCTTGGCCTTCGTCACATTGTCAGCCCCGAGCACAAGCGAAATCTCCTTGTCAAAACCGAAAGTCCTGACGAAATCAATCAGTGAACGGTTGAAGCGGGACGAAGCGATCGAGAGGGTGAACCCTCGCCTCTTCAATTCCTTAAGCGTCTGCGTCACGTGCGGAAAGACCGTCGGCACCAGATGTTTTTTGTTTTCCTCGAATATGGCCCTGTAGGTTTCAGCGCATTCATCAGCCTGATTCTCAGTCAGTGACGGGAAAATGGTCCTGAAACTTTCGCTGAGCGGCAGTCCGATCGTCGCGGCGCAGACATCCTCATCAGCCACCGGCAGGCACAATCTCTCCATCGTCATCTGTAGTGTCCTGACGATGGTTTTTCGGGTGTCGCAAAGTGTGCCGTCAAAATCAAATATTACAAGTCCTGTGTTCATTTGCGGACAAAATTAACTCAAATTGTCGAATATCCAAGGCCGCGGCACAAAAATGGCTTCACTCCCCTACCGCGGACGGGAAATGGCGGACTATGAATATACCTACGCTCCCCTTCCGCACGTTACTATTTGGTTAGCAATTAATTGGCAACCCAAATAAGGATTAGACGATTCACAAAAGTCAGTAGTTATGAATATTAAAAGACAACTTACCGGTGCGCTATGCGCCATAGCTTCAATGCTTTCATTTCCTGTGCTCGGCACCTCAACGGAAATGTCTGGAACGGAGAACAGTATTATGGCAGCCTTGATGGCGGCGGACAACCCGAACTCTTCGGCAGACAGCATAATCGGGAACTATCTCGTTGAGTTCAAAGGGGAAAAGAGCAAGGTCAGAATCTCAAAAGGGGCTGACGGAACCTACACCGCACAGATTTTCTGGGTGGAGAACCGATTGGAGAAAAACGGGACGGTCCGCAAGGACAGCAAGAATCCGGACAAGTCACTGCGGAATGTAGACTGCGACAAGATCGTGATCTTCAAAGGATTGAAGTATGACTCCTCGACCAAGGTCTGGAGCGGAACCAATATCTATGATCCGGTGCGAGGAATCAACGCCAGCCTTAAGGCTTGGTTCAAGGATTCAAAGACGTTGGCTTTGAAAGGATCCAAGATGGGATTCTCGGAGACGGTCACTTGGACACGGCTGTAGGGCACAGTGCGCAACAAAAAACTCCCGTGCACTGTGGTGGTTCGACAAGCTCACTAACCGCCAAGCGCACGGGAGAGTTTTTGTTTATCGGGAAGTCGCTTCGACAAGCTCAGCGACCTGAAAGACTATTCCTCTGGAAGGAACATCGGATCCCAGGCCGGGAGGAGGGTCGGCTTCTGGTCAAGCATCTTAAGCACGTCAGCAGGGACGTACTTCTTCTCGACCACGAGACGGAACATATAGTTGTCGAACCACTCGTCGGTCATAATGAGGTTGCCCTTGTA
>CAKVBK010000024.1 GCA_934725285.1 uncultured Bacteroidales bacterium
CAGTCTGATTTCCACTTCCCGTCCTATGATCTCATTCGACATATTCATTATTGCTTTGCGACAAAGGTAAAAAAAAACGAGTTACCGCACAAGAATAATTTTTATTGTTTTGCGACAAGTATTAAATTTTCATAGTTGTCGCAAAGGTATAAACAAGAAAACCGCAACGAAACCACATTAGACAGTTCTGGGTGACGGCTACAGAAGATCGAAAAAAAGGAACGATAAGTTCTCGTTGGCAGCTTCAGGTGGATGCCAGGCGAATAAAGTAAGTTATTATTTGCGGAAGAATGCTTATATTTACATTTTCGATACAAATTGACAGTGAATATGACACTGAAACAATTCTTTTCAGCGGCGGCGATATTCATTTGCATGCCTTTGGCGGCCTTCGGGGCGCAGAAAACATGGTCGCTTTCCTCTCCGGACGGGAGGATTGTGACGGAGGTCCGGGCGGGAGACGGGCTTAGATATTCAGTCAGCCGTGACGGGGTCGCGCTTCTGACACCTTCGGAGATTTCCATGACTTTCGATGACGGGACAATGTTCGGAGGAGCATCAGACAAGGTCCGCAGGGTCAGAAGAGGGTCGCACGATGTCAAGGGAATCCCGGCGATGAACTACAAGAAGGCCAGCGTGGATGACGTTTACAATTATCTGACGCTGGAGTTCAAGGGCTACAATGTGGAGTTCAGGGCGTTTGACAACGGGGTGGCCTACAGGTTCGTCTCGACGGCCAAATCAGGACAATTCACCGTGACTGACGAGCTTACCGAATTCAATTTCGCCCAGGACTGGACGGCGTGGGTGCCTTACGTCAAAGATGCTGATGGGAAGACCTTCAAGCAGCAGTTCGTCAACTCATTCGAGAACACTTACGAGCATATTCATTTGTCACAGATGGACCCTGCGAAGCTGGCTTTTCTTCCGATTACTGTGGATGCGGCAGACGGGGTGAAGATCGTCATCACCGAGTCGGATCTGCTCGGTTATCCGGGGATGTTCCTGAACGGAAAGGGAGGCAAGGAGTTGAAGAGCGTCCGCGCTCCTTACCCGACAGGACTGCGGCCTAACGGGGTGTATGTCTACCAGGACATGGACTACGCTGACTACATCGCCAAGGTCGAGGCCGGACAGAAGTTCCCGTGGAAAGTCATCGGAATCACTCAAGACGCCAAGTCATTGATGGACATGGATCTGGTCTGGCAGCTTGCAACACCTGCGGACGAGAGCATGGACTGGAGTTGGGTGAAGCCGGGCAAGGTGGCATGGGACTGGTGGAATGACTGGAATCTTTACGGGGTTGACTTCCGCGCCGGAATCAACACAGAGACCTACAAGTACTACATTGACTTCGCCGCCGCGCACGGCATCGAGTACATCATCATGGACGAGGGCTGGGCGCAGAGAGCCAAGGCGAACCTCTTCCTGATCAACCCGGACATCAATCTTGAAGAGCTTGTGGCCTATGCTAACGGCAAAAATGTCGGCATCATCCTCTGGGCCAGCTACAACAGCATCGTCAAGAACCCGGAGAAAGCTATGAGCCACTACGCCAAGATGGGATTCAAAGGCTTCAAGATCGACTTCATCAACAGGGACGACCAGCAGGCCGTCAAGTTTTGCGAGAGGATGGCGAAGATCGCCGCCGAGAATCACTTGCTGATCGACTTCCACGGAGTATATAAGCCGGCGGGAATCCAGAGGACCTACCCGAATGTGCTTAACTTTGAGGGTGTCGCCGGACTGGAGCAGCTGAAATGGAGTCCGGAAGGTTACGATGAGGTCACCTACGATGTGACGATACCATTCGTCAGGATGGTGGCCGGGCCTATGGATTACACCCAAGGGGCGATGCGCAACGCAGCCAAAGGCAACTACCACCCTGTCGGTTCCGAGGCGATGAGCCAGGGCACAAGATGTCGCCAATTGGCTGAATATGCCGTCTTCGAGGCTCCGCTCACCATGCTCTGCGACTCCCCTTCCAACTACATGGGCGAGCCTGAGTGCACGGAGTTCATCGCCGGCTTCCCTACCGTATGGGACGAGACAGTTCCGGTTTGCGGAGAGATCGGTGAATATGTCGTCGTGGCCCGCCGCTGCGGGGACACGTGGTACGTCGGAGCGCTGACCAACTGGGACGCGCGGGACCTTACCCTTGACCTGAACTTCATCGGAGGCGGGAATATGACCGTCTTCCAGGACGGAATCAACGCCGACAGGGCGGCCAGAGACTATAAGAAGACTTCCGCTCAGATCCCGGCGGACGGGATGGTAAGAATCCACATGGCCCCGGGCGGGGGCTGGGTGGCGAAAATCACCAGATAACAAGCTCTGTCTCAAAAGATCGCAACTTGCGGATCTGTGGCGACTTATTATCTTAAAAGAAGTTTTTGGTTTATGAGAAGAATATTATTGTCAGTGATCGCTGTAATCACTATTTTGTCCCTGTCCGCGATCAAGGTGGCGGCCAAGAGTGAGAAAGCAAGCGTCATGTCGTTCAACATCCGGATCCAGCTGCCCACGGACACAGGGGAACAGAATTGGGAAAGCCGCAAGGACGGATGCGTCAGGGCCATCAAGAAATATGACCCCGACATAATCGGGTTGCAGGAAGCCACGGTCAGACAGAAATCCTTTATGATGAAAGAGTTGCCCAAATACATCATGATTGACGGAAGCACCAAACCCGGAACGGTCAACGAAGCGACGGAGTCTGGGTTCAACCCGATTCTCTTCCGCGCCGACAGGTTCGAGCTTCTTGACTACGGATTGTTCTGGCTCAACGAAGACCAGGCGCCGGAGAAAAAAGGCTGGGATGCTGAATATGTCAGGACGGCCAACTGGGTCAAGCTACGTTTCAGGAAGTCCGGACAGATCATATTCATTTTCAACACTCATTTTGACAACGTCGGTGAGGAATCACGCCTTGAGAGCTCCGAACTGATTGTGGAAAAGATCAAGGAAATCGCCGGAAGTGACGCTGTCGTCGTCCTGACCGGAGATTTCAACGCAAAAAGCGGCGACAAGTCCCTCAAGCCTCTCGCATTGTTCCTTCAGGAAACGGCGAAGACCGTGAAGAAAGCCGACAAGACCCCTTCTTTCAATGATTTCGGACGCAAGGGCGGAAAACCGGCAGGCATCGACCACATCTTCTGCCGCAACGCTGAGGCCAGAAGCTTCAATGTGGTCGACGAGCCGAAATTCGGAGTGAAATACATCTCTGACCACTATCCGGTGGTTTCGGAATTCGTTATCGAAATCCCCAAAAACTGAAGTTTTGATTGCTAGAAGCTTTGAGGGGAATCTGGACATGGTCGATTTTCAGAGAATATGGCGATGACACTGGACTGAAAGGCGTTGGCAGACAAAGGCGGACAATAAACATTATTGAATATGGAATCCCGACTCAGACAAAAGGAACTGTACAAGGAAAGCATTTTGGATCAGGTGAAGGAAATCCGCGCCTCGTCCGATGACACAGGGTGTCCCTACTGCGGACAACCGGTGAATAAAAGTTGGGAATGGTGTCCGTCATGCGGTCATTCGCTTGTGGATTGGTGCACGTTCTGCGGAGCCGACATTCCTCGAGGAGAGGAGGAATGTCCGGAATGCGGGATGGGCAGGAGCGGGATTGTCTGCCCGAAATGCGGGGCCAGGAATGCCGGAGGCTTCTGTCGGAAATGCAACGAGCCGTTGACACTTGCGGCGAAGAAGGAACTGGAGAGGGCGCAAAAGGATCCGCGGTTTCTCAAGACGGCGGAACTGGTGGTGAAGGCTGCGGAGTTGCAGGCGATGATTGACGCTGAGGAACCGGAGGTTCAGGAATCGGAAAGCAAAGAGATTGAGTTACCGGAAGATGTGCTGCGGCTCAAGGAGTTGTTGGGGAAGACTACGCTGAGGCAGCAGGAACGACCGGTCGCTGGGGTCGCTGAGCCTGTCGAAGCGGTCAAAGCACCGGCCCTTCGACAAGCTCAGGGACCGACAATACGACAAGCTCAGGGACCGGTTGTAAAGCAGCGGCCGAAGAGCAAGGCCGAGCTGCGGGCTGAATATTCAAAAATCCAAGAAGAGCTGAACAAGGCTTTGGGAGAGATGCTTCCGCCGGTTGGTTCCACTCCTCAGGAGCAACGGAACTATTTCTCGGCCAGAAAGTTGCCGGTGGATAAAATCATCCGGACCAAGATCCGGTCAGCTTGGGTCTGCAACTTCTGCGGATGCTGGCACAACTGCCCGAGCGAGTGCTGCGAACCGTGGCACGGCGGGAAATGGGTCTGTGAATATAAGGAAGAAAAGATACTGGATTTCCAATAGAAACGGCAAGGCCGTCATAGAATAACAGCTTAATACAAAGAATTATGGCAGGAACCATAGCAGACAGCGGCACAGCCGTGGCGGACATCACTGCGACAAGCACGTGCAGGACCGAATCTGATTCTGAATATTCAGGGACCGTGACCGCAAAGGCAACGTTCACTTGCGGGTCAACCGGTACGGCTGCCGTTGGCGGAACGGCGGACAAGGCCGCCAATATTCAGACCAAGGAGGAGATCACCCTTGGTGGCAACCGTTACAGCGTTGACAGGCTGATCGGCAACGGAGGCGAGGCCGAGGTTTACGTGGTCAGTTCACAGAAAGGGAACTTCGCCTTGAAACTGTACCGCAGAGGCAACGGAGTGCGCAAGGATATTCTTAAAAGACTGGAACGGCTGAAAGGCAAGGCAGCGATTGTGGATATTCTTGAAAGCGGGACGGTCAGGATTGATGGCACCGACAGGGGCTATGTCCTGATGCCGCTGTGCAAGGACGGGTCGGTGGCGGGCTACGATCTGAGAAAAGATGCGGCCGCCATTCTGCAGATCACCGCGATGACCGCCAGAAACCTCAGCGAACTGCACAAGGTCGGACTGCTGCACAAGGACATCAAGCCTGAGAACATACTCTACACCGACAAGGCCTCAGATCTGGTCGTGCTTTCGGATTTCGGAATCGCCGATGTGCTTGGAGACGACGGAAGCGTCAACACACCGCAGTCCAGAACCGTGATCTACGCCGCGCCTGAGCTTTACGCCAACACCACACGCATCGGAGATGTCACCTACGCGATTATGACGGCGTCCTCTGACTACTATGCCCTCGGAATGTCGATCCTTTCCATGTGGATGGGGGACAGCGAGTTCCGCAAGAAGGAGCCGGAGTTGGTAAAGCTCAAGATCCAGGGCAAGCTGCCTGTGCCGGACGACATGCCGGAGCCTTTACGGACCATCACCAGAGGGCTTCTCGTCGGCAAGCCAGAAAACCGCTGGAGCTACGATGAGATCCGCAGGACCCTTGAAGGTGAGAAGATTCCGGTGGTCGAGGATGCCGAGGTCCTGCGCATAGTCTTTGACTCGGGCAAGAACAAGATCGCACACACGGCCAAAGAGCTGGCTCAGTTCATGATGGAGGACCAGGCACTTGGAACCGCCTATCTGTACAAAGGAAAGATCAGCGCGTGGATCAGCCGAGTGATGCCGGAGATGGAGGTAAAGCTGAACGACATCGTGGAGAGGATCTACCCGAAAAACCAGCTGGCCGGGCTTTATGCCGCGGCGCTCGCGCTCGACCCTCAGCTGCCGTTCTATAACCGGAACGGAAATGTCTGCGTGAACGTCAACAAGCTCCTCAACGGCGACGGCAACCTCGGCTCGAACCTCAACGACAGGAACAACCCGGTTTACCTCTACTGCGAGGCGCGTCAGGGGAAAAAGGAGACCGATGGAATATATTCAAGGACTTGCGCCGCCCTGAAGGACAGCTTCGGCTACGCCAAGAGCGTGATTGTCTGGGGAATATACGACCGCAAATATTTCCGCACCCTCCAAGGCAAGAAGACCGGCAAGGAGGAGAAGTTCACCGAAGTGGACTGCTACAACATCACAGACGTGGTGAGGTTCTGCTCTGACTACAGAGTCGTGGCGGACGAGGACAAACAGTTCCTCTGCTCGCTCGGATTCGCCGAGATGGTTCGTGTCTTCTCCGAGAAGGACGCTGACAGATTGCTCCAGGTACGCAAGGGCATCAGGGACTACGAGATGCTGTACAGGCTTGTCATCCAGACCATCAATCCGGCGGCTGACATCAGCCTGATCACGGATCCCAAAGATCCCAACTACGCGATGGACGGGGAATCAATCGGGCTGCTCATCAACGTCGCTTTCTGCGCCTACCGGTGCGTCTTCGACAGTGAGAGGGACAAGATGTACAAGAATTGGTACTCCGACATCAATCCTTATTCCGGAATGTGTCCGGCCTCTCTGGCCGACCTGCTGGTCAAGTCGTTCCAAGGCGACTACAAGGATTCCTACCTGCACAAGTTCTTCATGAGCAAGGGTGACAGGTTCGCCGCGCAGGACAAGTGGGTCGCCTACTGCACCGACTACGACAGTCCGGACAACATCGGGAAAGCCGGTCCTTACAATGAGGACATCGCCATGATGAAGGCCGCGGAGGGACTTGCCGACGGGGCGTTCTTCTATTTTCCGGCCTCGGGAGAGACCGTTTATGATCTCGACGACCTGAACAAGATCAAAGCCGACGAGGTCAGTGAGGCGCTTGACTTCTATGCCTTGGACGCGTGGCTCGCCGTCAAGTTGCAGGAGAACCCGAAAAGGGATCTGAGCAAGCGTCTTACCTACGAAAGATTCACTGTCAAGTACCTGAAACTCATTGGAAAATACGACAAGGATGACGAGAACTTCAAGCGCTACAACGAGGCCACTACCGCTGTCGGCTGGCATCAGCTGCCTCCTCCGGTACTGCTTCTGGGACTGCTGGAGAAACTCATCGCGGTGGCCGTTTGGCTTGTGCCATGTCTGGCGATGCTGCTTATGCTTGTCATCGGGGCGATAGACTATCCGGTGCTGGACAATGTCGGTAAGTCTGTCTTCTGGGTCTGGGGCGGAGGAATCGTGTTCCCGCTGCTGCTGAACATATTCTTCTACAACAGAAGTTACGACAGGAATCTGTTCACCTACATATTCAGATTCATTGCAGGGACTGTCGCGGTCTATTTCCTCTGCAAATGGTTCCTCGGGAAGTACATCATCTACGTGACTATCGCGGCTGTGGTCGCGGCGATCGTGTGGTTCGCCAAACAGATGTTCTCCCGTGACGAGGGAGCTTCCGAACTTAGGAAGATGTGGAATCCGAATGAGGATCAGACCATTCTGGAGCCTCTGCATTATGCGTTCGATCTTACGGAGGACAAATTCGTCTCCTCATTGTTCGCCAACGAGAAGTTCTACCGCTCCAAGTACCTGAAAAGTTTGCTTCACAAGCTGAAGCATCTGGTTCTGGCAGGGATAACGACCTTCCTGCTGCTCTTCCCTATCGCATCCATCCCCAAGATCGGTGACACGGAGAAAATCACCGAAAATCATCCAAAAATCGGAAACACCATCAACAAAATAACAGAAAAGATTCATGAAGACGTGTCAGAAGTGCGGGAAGACGAACAGGAATGAGGCTTCGTACTGCAAATGGTGTGGAGAGAGACTGGCGGTTTCGGTCGCTGAGCCTGTCGAAGTGACCGGAATGGGCGGAACTGGAGGAGCATCTGTAGCGGTCGCTTCGACAGGCTCAGCGACCTCAGTGACCGGGGACGGGATGATCGCCAAGGACTGCATCAGAGAGCCGTTGGCGAACTTCACAAAGCGCTGCGAGCAGACGGCGGAGTTCCGCAAACGGACCGGAAGCGATGTCAGGCCGGGGCTTGACTGCATCATCACCGGAGAGACGGGCACAGGCAAGACCTATCTGGCCGGAAAACTGGCCGGAGTCCTCTATCACAATAAGATCACGGAGAGCCTCAGGCCAAAGACCGTGGACGCCGCCGACTGGAATGAGTTCAATTCCAAACTGGACGAGAATCTCGCCAAAATCAAGACCGGAGTGCTTGTGGTCACGAACTGTCAGAATCTGGTGAACGCCAAGGGCGGCTCCTCGCAGCTGGACAAACTCTTCGCGAGGATGAAGACCGATGTGAACATGCCGGTGGTGATCCTGTGCGGTCTTGAGGACGGTTTCGGAACATTTATCAGCGCCAACAGCAACGCATTGTCCCTCTTTGAGTTCCGATTTCACATCGTGCCTTTCAAGGACAGCGATCTCAAGACTCTTTGCGTGTCACTGGTCAAGGATAAATTCCGCACACCTATCAGCTCCGACGCCGATAGGAAACTCGGGCTGGTCTTCAAGAAGATGTTCCGGGACGGGTGTACCAAGGAAAATGGAATCCTTGCCGGAAAGATCGCCGAGGAAAGCGCCTTCAACATGTTCAGCCGGGGTGGAAACGTGATAGAGGAAACGGACATCCCGGGAGAGCCATTCAAGGAGCTCACCGAAGAGGAGATCATGGACAAGATCAACGCCTTCACCGGCCTGGCAGAGGTAAAACACGAGATACAGTCAATCATCGACAGCATAAAGAGACAGAAAAGGGACAATCCGGGCAGGCCTGTGCAGTTGAAAAGCCATTTCGTCTTCACCGGCAACCCCGGCACCGGCAAGACCACGATCGCAAGGCTCTTCGCCGACATCCTTGGCAGCCTTCAGGTGCTCCCGAGCGGTCACCTGGTCGAGGTCATGCGCAAAGACCTTGTCTCGCAGTACGTCGGCGACACGGCCCTCAAGACCGAGAGGGTAATCAACAGCGCGATGGGAGGAATCCTGTTCATCGACGAGGCATATTCATTGAAACAAGGTGACGACGACAAGGTCGGCCAGGAGGCAATCGACACCCTGCTGCCGTACCTTGAGAACAGGGCCGGGGACTTCATCTGCATCATCGCCGGCTACACCAAGGAGATGACGATGTTCCTGCGCTCCAACTCCGGGCTCGACTCCAGGTTCAAGAAGAAGATAGAGTTCAAGGACTACAACGGCAAGGAGCTCACCGAGATATTCCTGAATATGGTGAAAAAGAAGGGGTTGTTCCTTACGGATGAAGCCTCCGGGAAGGTAGGGAAATATTTCGAGCGGATGTACCTGAGCCGCACGGACACTTTCGGCAACGCGCGTGAGGTGCGCAACGCCTTCGACCGCTGCTTCGAGA
This sequence comes from uncultured Bacteroidales bacterium, assembly GCA_934725285.1. Lineage (GTDB taxonomy): Bacteria > Bacteroidota > Bacteroidia > Bacteroidales > UBA932 > Cryptobacteroides. Next base: position 9,095 of record CAKVBK010000024.1, read on the forward strand.
GGCTCTGCACCAGAACGGCGGAAATGAGTGATGATGAATATGCCCGTTCCGGCAAAGTCCTGACTTGGGAGGACATAGCCGGTCCAGAGGGCACAAAGGAGATCTCTGTGGAGAGCGTGATGAAGGAGCTGGACTCCTTTGTCGGGATGGAGACCGTCAAGAAGGCGCTTAGGGATCTTGCTGAGGAGATGCGCTTCCAGCAGCGGAGAATGGAGTTCGGAGGCAAGGCGGCCATCCGTCCTGTGAACATCATCCTCACCGGCAACCCGGGAACAGGAAAGACCTCCGTGGCCCGAGTGCTCGGCAAGTTGTTCGAAGCCATGGGAATATGCTCGACTGACAGAGTCGTTGAGAAAAGCCGCAAGGACATCGTCAGCACCTACGCCAACGAGTCGGACAAGAATATGGACAAGGCAGTGAACGAGGCCATGGGCGGGGTTCTGTTCATCGACGAGGCCTACAACCTTGCCCCGTTCGATGACACGGGACACTGTTCGGATTCCGAAGGGATCAAGGCTCTTGAAAGACTGATGGTCAGGATGGAGAACGACCGAGGCAAGTTTGTGGTTGTCTGCGCAGGCTACAAGGACAAGATGCGCAACCTGATGAAGGCCAACGAGGGCTTCGCCAGCAGGTTCACCCACAGGATAAACATCGACGACTACACTCCGGAGGAACTGACCGAGATCTTCCGCAGGATGGCTGAGGGACAGGGCTATGCCTTCGCCGACGGCACTCTGGACAAGGCTCTGAAGGCGTTCCGGAAACTTTCGACGGAGAAGTCCGGCAAGGATTTCGGCAACGCGAGAGAGGCCAGAAATATTCTTGACAGCGTGCTCGGAAACATCGGCACAAGGGTCAACGCTCTGCCGGACGATCAGGTCACCAAGGAGAGTTTCTTCACGATTCTGCCGGAGGACATACCGTTCAAGGAGCCGAAGATTGCGTCCGAGGAGGAATGCCTTGCGGAACTCGACTCGCTCATCGGTCTGGAGAGCGTGAAGAACGAGATCCGTTCGATGCTCGACGAGATGAGGCAGAGGAAGATGGACAGCGAGATCTCAGGCGGGCAGTTCACGGCCATCGTCCCGGACCACTATCTGTTCCTCGGCAATCCAGGAACCGGAAAGACAACGGTGGCAAGGCTTATGGGCAAGATGCTGTACTCCCTCGGAGTCATCTCCAGGCCGGATGTGATCGAGGTTTCCCGCGCGGACATGGTGGCCGGTTTCGTCGGCCAGACAGCCCCAAAGACCAGAGAGGTCGTGGACAGGGCGATGGGAGGAATCCTGTTCATCGACGAGGCATATTCATTGATCCAGAGTTACAACGACAGCTACGGCAACGAGTGTGTCACCGAGCTGCTCAAACTGCTGGAGGACCGCAAAGGCAAGTTCGTGTGCATCACGGCTGGTTACACGAGGGAAATGTCACAGTTCCTGGACTCCAACTCCGGACTGAAGTCCCGTTTCACCAAAACCATCACCTTCGAGGACTACAAGCCGGAAGAATTGATGGACATATTCAGACTATATTGTCGGAAAGAAGGATATTCCATTGAGCCTGAAGCCGAAGCCACCTTGAAAGATCGTTTCAGGAATATGTATGACAACAGGGCGTTCGACTTCGGCAACGGCCGGGATGTAAGGAACTTGTTCGGCAAAGTCAAGTCGGTGGTGGCCGGCCGGGCATATTCAAAAATGAAGGAGCTCATCGCTGAAGGCGCTGACAGACAGGCCGCTTACGAGGGTTCCAAACCAAAGACAATAACAAAGGAGGATCTGCTATGAAATGTCCGTTCTGCCAAGGCGTGATCGATGACGACAGCCGTTACTGTGATCTCTGCGGAAAACATCTGATGTTCTGTCCGGAGTGCCGCCAGCCCAAGAAAGGTGTCTCATGTCCTCGGTGTGGGGAGATGCTTATCAGCGCGGAGGAGTTCTTTGCGGGGCATAATGGGAACGCTTCGGGGCAAGCGGCCGCACCAAAGCCTGTTGATTCGTCCAGGCAGGCTGGACAGCCGAAATCAAACGGGCCTGAAAAGATTGACTTCAGCCAGATATTCGATGCCCTGCTGACCTTAAAGGGGGAAGGAATGACGCTCTACCTCAAAGAAGGAGAGTTCGGAAGGAGCGGAGGAATATTCCCGGAACTCGGAAGCTGTAAATATGTCTCCGGACATCACGGGAAGATCGCTTTTGAGGATGGCGAATGGAAAATCTGTGACTTGGGCTCGACCAACGGCACGGCCATAGACGGGGTGAAGTTGGATAAAGACAAATGGTACACCCTGCGCAAAGGTCAGAAACTGAAGATAGCAACATTGAAATTCACTGTAGAATAAGCCTATGAAACTGAGAATCAGCTGCGTCTCTGATGTCGGACGCGTCAGGGACAACAACGAGGATATGGCCTCTGTCGGAATGTACCTGACCAGGGACAATTCTTTGAATATAGACAAGGAAGTCTCTGATGATGAATGTTTTTGCCTTCTTGTCTCTGACGGGATGGGAGGTCACGAGTGTGGGGAATATGCCAGCCAGTTCACTCTGGAGGCATTGCGTGCATTCCTGCTGGACAAGACCTTGGCACATCACAATCCTGTGTCTGATTTAGCGTTGAAGATCAAGACTATAAGTTCATGCCTCAACATCAAGGCCCGCGAGCGGCATCAGGGCAAGGCTATGGGCTGCACCTTGACCGGAATCGTCTGGATGCATGGAAAGACTCTGCTTGTGAACGCCGGTGACAGCAGGACTTATCGTCTGAGGGACGGATTGCTTCGTCAACTGACCGTGGACCAGACACTTCACGAGAGGGACTTGGTTCCGCTTCCCGCCGGGAAAGCCCTCTACAATTGCATCGGAGCAGGCTGCGACACAGAGGCCGGCATTCAGGACATAAGTGGCCGCTTGATGGAATCGGACAGGATTCTTGTCTGTTCGGACGGACTCTCGGATATGCTGGAGGATGATGTGATAGAGAGGCTGCTGGCCGAGGGCGGTCCCGAGGAAAGTTGTGCGGCCTTGGTTGACGCCGCCAAAAGGAACGGCGGTGTGGACAACATCACGGTGATTGTGGCGGATATTTTCAATGTTTGAAATGGTTAAGGCATGCACCAAGTAATCTTTTAACGCTTACTGAATATCGGAGTATCTTATGTTTTTACGAGCCAAAAGTAAATAAATCACAAATAAAACAGAATCAACAATATGGCAATCAGTTTCAAACCCAGGAAGACGGAATCCAACTTGTTCTGCTGCAGCAAATGGTGGGGCAACCCGGACCTGCCGCCTCAGGCGGAGTACCCGATGATGAAGATCACGGAAGAGGACGGAAGTGAATCTGAATATCCCCTCACATTCATCTGCCAGATTGACTGCGAGGACATCGCACCTTTTGACAAGGAGGGGCTCCTCCCGCACGAAGGCATGCTCTATTTCTTCGCCGCCATAGATGAGTTCATCGGCTACGACTCCCCTGAGCATTTTCCGCTCGGACGCTGGCCGAAGAAGGCCGTCAAGGTAAAGTACGCCAAGCAGATCAACATGGAGACCTTCAATTCGTGCATCCTTGTGGACGATGATGATCAGGAACTTGCGGAGCCGGCGATGGCCATCGACTTTGCCGAATGTGATGACGACGCCGACGGCCTCAAGATTCTCGGCAGGCCGTACTTCGAGGAGATCCGGGATGAGTGTCCGGATGCCGTCAACCTTCTCCAACTCGATGAGGATGACGAACTTGAGATGCGTTTCTACGACTCCGGAATGTTCAACATCCTGATGAGCAAGGCCGACCTCGGTTTCCAGAACTGGAGCCACGCCTTCGGCTTCCTGCATTCGCTGTAATCAATCTCCACAGACAAACTGGCGATAGGCGGCTAAACTTGTGGCGAGGGCATCCTCAGTGACAGAAATGCCTTCCTTGAATATTTCGAAGCGGCCGTCTTTGGAGGTCGGAGACCAGTTGCCGACAATCTCGCCGTCAAGGGCTACGACGGGCTGGAATATTCCGTTGTTGCTGTGAGCCTTGTGTGAATGCTCGGGCGGAAGGACGACATCACGGCTCTTGTAGCCGATGAGATATTCATCATACGGTGCGATCAGATGAACCGCCCCGGAGCGGAAACCTCTGGAGCGGCAGGATTCGTGAATATAGAACTTCCGGCCTTTCCAAGTTTCTTCAACCAATTCGTGTCCAATGATTTCCACAGCCTTCTGGCAGTCGCTGACATTCAAGCCCGACCACCAAAGAAAATCCTCGAACGTGGCAGGAGCGTGGCTTCGGAAATATTTCCGCGCCATCATTCCCAGAGCAGCCTCTTCCGGCATATTCAAAGGCACTTTGATTTTCTCCCGGACAAGGGAATAGGTGCTTTTCATCGGGTGCAGGTCGCCACTGCAAAGCAGCCCTGAAAGTTCAGCGAGGCGTATGTGGTAGGACAGCCGGTGGTCGTCCATCGTGATTCCCCGTTCGGCAAGCGCGGCGACAAAATCAGCCTTCTGAGCGCTTCGCCTCCGGAGCAAGGTTTCCTCGAATATTCCCGAAATCCGCTCCTGCTCTTCCGCCGGGATAGAAACCTTGTTGGCGGTCATCCAGCCTCTGAGTCCGGACAACGCCTTCGCCCGGCAAAGGTTCAGAATCCACCCAAGATCCTCTCCCGCGACCAGTTGCCATGTGCATCGCAGCAGATGAGTGCGGATGATCCGCCCATCGTTGAACGCTCTCTCGAACGCCTTGAGGGACGGCCTCCTGGTCCGCATCGCCACCGCCCAGCGCACCATCCGGTACTCCTGCCCCTGCATAGCGCCGAACCACGAGACCACCTCCTCCGGTCTCGTGAACCGAGGGCAAATCAACTGCTGATTCAAAAGTCTTGCGGTGACAAGATTCATGATGTGTGTGATTTGCCGCAAAATTACAATAAAGGCTCGAATTATCACCAGATACTTTATGAGAAAGAATCTAAACAAAATATGTATCTTTGTAATGAACGCAAAGAACGATAAACATGAAGACGGTATTGACCATTCCTGATTTGATAAAGTGCGCGCAAGAATTCTGCGAGGCAGAAAGCGGAGTACTCCGAGAAGAGTTGTATGGTGTCACGGACGGAAAAGCTGTCGGGACTTTAGTTGAACACTTGTTCAAAAAATATCTTACAGAACGATTCAACCTCACTATCGGAAACTCGGCGAATGGCTTGGATCTGCCTTCCGTAAACACGGACATAAAAGTCACATCCATAAAACAACCTCAATCCAGTTGCCCTTACAAAGACAGCAAGCAGAAAATCTACGGTTTAGGATACAATCTGATTGTGTTTGTTTACAAAAAGGAAGATGACGAACGCATAAAGAAAGGACGGTTGGATTTTCTTTCCTGCACATTTATCGAATCCAACAGAACAGCGGACTACCAAACGACAACCGGACTGCTGAACATTATCGATAATAATGGTAATGTTGACGATGTCTTTGCTTTTCTGTCCGACCACAAGATTCCGGCAGATGAAGTGACATTATACAACATGGCCTCTGACATTCTCAAGAATCCTCCTGCCAAAGGATACCTGACAATCTCCAATGCCTTGTAATGGAGACTGCAATATAATAGAATAGTATTCTTGGACGAAAGAATAGAAGGTATCACACCTATTGTCAAATATGACGGCAAGTAACCATCCGGAATCAGTCAAATCCCAAGAAGCCTATGGTGACTGGCAGACAAATCTCGAGTTGGCTCTTAACATCTGCCGATTGTTGAAGGACAGTGGAGTCAATCCCAAAGTCATCATAGAACCGACATGCGGTAAAGGTAACTTCATCTTAGCCGCGTTACAGACATTTGACAGCATCGAGGTTATTTATGGAATAGAAATCCACAAGCCATACCTTGATGAGTTAAAAACAAAAATCCTTCAATATCACATTCATAATCCAGGCAAGGATAAAGTCAAGATTCATCTATACAATCAGAATATATTTAACTTTGATTTTGCGGATATTAAAAAATCTTTCGACAAAAGAGAAGTATTGGTATTGGGCAACCCGCCCTGGGTCACAAACAGCAAACTTGGGACTTTGTGCAAGGATAATTTACCTAAAAAGAGCAATTTCAAAAGATTAAGTGGGATGGATGCCCTGACGGGGAAAAGCAATTTCGACATAGCGGAATATATTTGCCGGCAAATGATTTTGCTTTTGTCTGGTGAAAACGCATTTCTCGCACTGTTGCTCAAGAATTCTGTCATCAAGAATATTCTTCATGAGCAGAAAACAAACGAGTTACCTATCAACAACATTCTCCAGTATAGCATTGACGCCAAGAAAGAATTCAATGTTTCTGTAGCGGCTTCATTGTTGTTCTGCTCAATTAATGACACCGCGTCCAAGCATTGCGAAATCAAGGATTTCTATACGATGAAGGATATTCATGAATATGGTTGGGTGAATAATAATTTCGTTTCCGACATAGTACTATATCAAGAATACTCCTATATGGATGGACGATCACCCTTAACATGGTGGTCAGGAGTCAAGCACGACTGCGCCAAAGTCATGGAACTGACAAACAATGATGGCCAGTACACAAATGGCATAGGTGAAATAGTTGACATAGAAGAGGATATGGTTTATCCTTTGATTAAAAGTTCTGACATAAAGGGTGGCATGATTTCATCCACACGAAAGTATGTGATAGTCACACAGAAGACAACTTCAGACGATACCGAATGGATAACTATCAAATATCCAAAGACTTACAAGTATTTGTCATCTCATGCGGAATTCTTTGACAACAGAGGCAGCCGAATCTACAAGGGACGCTCACGCTTCTGCATATTTGGTATTGGAGAATATTCATTCAAACCTTACAAGATAGCGGTGTCAGGGCTCTATAAGAAACCGACATTTACAATTATCACCCCAGTTTCAGGTAAAAGTGTGATGCTGGATGACACCTGCTACATGCTAGGATTTGACACGCTTGATGATGCTGTGACAACCCTTCAGTTGCTGAACAGCAAGCCTGTTCAATCGTTCATTGAATCGATCATCTTTGCAGATGCTAAAAGGGTGATCAGCAAAGATTTGTTAATGAGAATTGATTTGATGAAAGCATTGGAGCATTCTTCATTTTGCTTGATTGATAATTTGGTGTCAGAACACTATTCCACAATGCTTAAAGAGAATATTACCCCTAAACAGCTTTCGTTATTTTAATCTATAATATTATGATCAGAAATTTCATCACTGCGCTGGCGGTGGCGCTGGCTTTTGGCTTCGGGACTTCGGCTCAGGAATACAAAGGCCCGGAACTGACACCGGAATTTGTATGCGACCTTGGGAAACTGACACCCAAGAACGTCAAGGTAAAAGGGTCCACACAAGGACTCGCAATCTGGGGAAAATATGGTTTTGTGTTCCATGACAAGGGACAGTGTGTCGTCATCAATCTGAAGAAGAATGAGTTCGTCTCCTCCTTCAAACTTAAAGGGAACACATCGCACTGCAACAACGCCTCGTTCGGTGTTGAGAAAGGGACTATGTTTCCCCTGCTTTACATCTCAGGATGCAAGGGAGATCACTGTTGCTACGTGACTGACATCACCTTGGACGGAGGCAGGATCGTACAGAAACTTTTCCACACGGGAGAGGGCTACACAGGGTCGTTCGACTGGTTCATCGACAGGAAGAACAAGATCATCTACACATACGGATCGAGCGGGGATATGCGGAAGCTGATAAAGAAATTCAGGCTGCCGACATTGAAGGACTCCGACAGGAACGGTGAGGTTCACCTTACACAGGACGATGTGCTTGATGAGTTCTATGCCAATGGAATCAAAGTGTTCCAAGGCAGCGTCATCAAGGGTAAATACGCCTATCTCGGGGATGGATTCCCGCCTCACGACAGGTTGCTTCACGTTGTGGACATGCAAGCCCAAAAGGTTGTCAAAACCGTGAACCTTAATAATTTGCATCACGAACCGGAAGGTCTGGCAATAAAAGGGAAATGGCTTTATATGGTTATGCACGTCAGCAGACAAGGACGTAACGGGCAGCTCTACAGATTCAGGATCAGATAAAGCCCTCCTGCCCACGTGGCAGACAACCAATTAACTATCAATCTTATAAAGCAATGTCCCGATACGAAATTCCGTACCGGGACATTGCTTTATTCATTTTATTTTCAAGAGTTTAAACGCCACGGCTAACATCATGCGCCTTTTCGGGAAAGGACGATTCCGCACAGAGAGAGAGCCAACAGAATGAACAGGGCCAACGATGAGGCTCTGGAGGCTTTTTCACTGACAGTATAGACCTTTGGCTCGAAACGCATCACGATGTCGTGCTCTCCGGCCGGAAGATTGGCGGCGCGGAAAATCCAGTCGGCGCGGAACAGATCCAAAGGAGCGCCGTCAACCGTGGCTGTCCATCCATCCGGATAATAGACCTCACTGAATATGGCTGTGCGTGCCGCCGACGCGCTGTAATGATATCGGAGCTCGTTCGGAGCGTAGGAAGTCATCCGGATGAAGTCGGTGGCCTCGGCGGTTCCCTCAGCAGAAACCTCTACAGAACTCTCAGCCGAATCCATGACTGAGCCGCAAGCAGTGCCTTCTGAAATCACCTTGGCAAAACCGGCGCTGGCGTCTGCGAAATCGGCTCCGATCACGGCTGTATGTCTGAGATCCACTGAATCGATCAGAGCAATCTCCTCGTCAGGGGTCTCGGCCGGAACGAACGAATCCACGAACCACGCCTGGCCGAAGGCCTCAGGATTCTCAACAGGCGGCACATCCGCACCAAGGATGAAGTACTTGGTGTTCAGCGCTGAAAGAACCTGAATATTCCCGATTCCGCTTTGAAACTCCCCGATGGACTTGGCGTTGCGGGTGTTTGCCGCCACGCTCTGCAACTCCTTGACAATGTGGCGGTCAATCAAATCTTGATAGCGTTGCAGCTTCGCCGGACTGTACCCTCCGATGCACTTGTGCCAATAAGGATTGAACGAGTCATTGAATATGTCGGCGCTCAGATCGACAACTCTGTAGGACGGAGACTTGTCCTCAAGGATAAGTTTGTCCACCTGTCTGGCGGAGAACTGATTATTGAATTGGCGAGGGGTCGTGAAGCTGTCCGAATTGAGATAGCGCTTGCCGACCACAAACATATTCACAAACACAAGGAGACATATTCCCATCATCGCCTGTATTCTGCGGGCATTGCCGATGTGAGGGTCGCTCTCGTAGGATCTCGGAGCGTTCTTCGGGACGCTGTAGGCCCAGAGGATCAGGCCAAACGTGATGACTATCAAGACCATCGACCAAAAAGCATCCACCGAGAGGATATGCTTTCTGTCGGCCTTCAAAGCATCTACGATGATGTCCTGCATCTGTGCATCGGCACCTCCGGAGAACGAGCCCGCCACGCTTGGAACCAGAGCGCAGATGAGACAGAACCCTGCTGTCAGCGCAAGCGCGATCCAACCCGACTTCAGAAACTCTTTCTTTGAATATTCCCGTTTCATGATTCTGTCAAGGGTGACGAAGCCGAGCATCGGAAGGGTGAATTGTAAGACTATCAAAGCCATCGACACCGTTCTGAACTTACTGTACATCGGAGCGTAGTCGAAGAACAGTTTCGTGAACCACATCATGTGGTTGCCCAGGCCGAGGAAGACTGCCACAAGTGTCGCGGCCAGAAGCCACCACTTTTCCTTCCCCTTGTAGAGGAACAGGCCAAGGACGAACAAAAAGACCGTGATGGCGCCCATGTACATCGGGCCGGCGGTAAACGGCTGAGGTCCCCAGTAAAGTGGCATGGACTTGGCGATTTCGTTGGCGTTGCCCTGTCCGGCCTGCCTGAACAGTTTCACGACTTCCGACTTGTCCGGGTTTACCGAGCCTGCGGACGATCCGCCGTTGAAATTCGGAATCATCAGATTAGGCAGTTCCTCCCAACCATAAGACCAAGCCGTGGCGTAGTCAAGCTGGAGACCGGTGCTGTTGATCTCGCCTCCTTCGGGATGAGAGAGCTCGGAGCCGCCACGCATTGTGTGTTTGGTATATTCATAGAGCGGGGCGAGTTTGATGGTGTTGGTGCCGATTCCGGCGAGGCCTACGACCAGAAGCAACGCGCTTGCCGCGAAAAAGCGTCCCAAGCCAGGCCGCAAAGCCTTGTCGCAGATGAGCCTGATAAACACATACAACGCATAAATCACGATCATTATAGCCAGATAGTAGGTGATCTGCTGGTGGTTGGCCTTGATCTGGAAACTCAAGGCGAAGCCGAACAGGACGGCTCCCAGCAAGGTTTTCGGAAGCCATGATCTCCAACCTTTGGTCGCCTCGATGGTTGGTGAGTCTTGTCGAGCCACAGGCTCTGCGACCGATTGTTTCGGTCTCTGAACATGCAGAAGAGCCGAGCGATAAGTGAATATCACCGCCGCAAGTACCCAAGGCAGGAACGCAATCGCCTGCATCTTGGTGTTGTGTCCCACCTGAATGATCTGGAAATTGTACGAGCAGTACGTGATGGCGACCGCCCCGCCGATGGCCAGAACTTTGTCAACACCAAGCGAAAGCATCAACAGAAAGGCTCCCAGCAGGGAAATGAACAACCAGTTGGCCGGCCTCTTTCCCTTCATTAGAAGATTGTACAACGATTGTGTCCAATCACCTTCGCTGGAAGGCATAAACGATGTCGTCGGCATTCCTCCGAACATTGAGTCCGTCCAATGCGTCGGATCATCCGGATGAGAGCTGTTCCACGCCACAGCCTCCTGGGACATACTTCTGTAACCTGTGATGTCGCTCTGATTGACCACCTTTCCGGTCAACACCTCCGGCACAAAACCATAGGCCAGCGCCAGGAACAGCAGCACTATCCCGGCATATATTCCAATCTTTCTCATCAAAGTCTTGTCCATAAATCCATGAATATTATTTTTCAGTTATCTGATTCAGCAGCTCTGCCAGCTTCATCGTCAGGTTGCGGCGCGTGAACCGCGAGATGTCCGAAGTGTTGTCATGAAGCTCATCGTTCTTGAACTCCTCCCAGCAGAAATCAATCCATGTCCGGATCTTCTTCTCGTCATCCCAGTCGTAAACAACTCCGGAAGCGGTCTCGCTGACAACTCGGGCCATCGCCCCGTCGGTCTGGCCGATTCCCAGAATCGGGCGTCGCGAGGCAAGATATTCAAAGAGTTTTCCGGGAAGGACAGCGCGATATTCAGGCTCCTTTCTCAGCGGTAGGATCAGGATTGTAGCGTTAAGTTGCTCTCTTACTGCCATTTCGTGATCCTGATAGCCAAAATCCTTGAGGTTGCCCCCAAGCCCTGCCGCCTCGATGGAGTCCGTGATCTCTCTGTCCGTCTTTCCCACCAGCCTGATTCTCAATGACCTTCTGAACTCCTCATCATCCTCGCATTTCCGGGCCAGAACCTTCCAAAGTGTCTCCGGATTGCCGTCCGAAGCGAAAAGCCCAGTGTGAGTGATGTTGAAGTTCTCGTCCAACTCCACGTTCCTCTTGAAGTCATCCTCATCGTAACCGTTCGTGATCAGTTCGACCGGAGTCTTTGTCATCGTCTTGAACTCATCCTGAACCAACGGAGAGACCGCAATGACCCTCGTGGCTCCGTCCAGAACAGCCTGCTCCAGCATGTGATGCTTTTTCTCAGCGAAAGCCGTCAGTTCGAGATGCTTGAAATAGAACATCTTGGTCCACGGATCTCGGAAATCAGCGACCCAAGGAATCCCGGTGGCCTTTGAAAGCCGCAGTCCTATCAGGTGCATCGACTGAGGCGGGCCGGTAGTCACGATCGCGTCAACCGGATGATCCTCAAGGTATTTCTTCAGGAAACGTACCGACGGACGAACCCACATCACCCTCGGATCCGGAATAAAGAGATTCCCTCTGATGAACAAAGACAACTTCTGTTTCCAGTTCTTTTCATGCCCGTTGATAGGATTGACCTCGTCCTTGGCGGCGTTTGCCGCTGTCAATGTCTTAAGATCAGTCGCACTCCCCTTCCCCATCAGCTTACGGTAAATCCCGTACGGTTCGAATATATGATTCTTGACAATCTCTGCCTCCGGTGGAATCTCCGCCTCCAAGGTTTTGTCAACTGTCATCAGTTCTGGATTTTCAGGAGTGTAGACAACCGGCTGCCAGCCGTACACCGGAAGGTATTTGGCAAATTTGACCCATCTCTGAACTCCGGACCCACCAGATGGTGGCCAGTAATATGTAACTATCAGCACACGTTTCATAATGAATATGCATTGCACATTGTTTTGGCCATCAGAACCAAACAGCGTCTTAACTTTACAAAGATAATCGTTTTCCTCCGGAATTGAAGAAAAACAGAGAAGTCCTCCCTCAAGAGTTTTCCCGGAAGACCGCCTGCAAGCCGGAATCCTGATTTCATTCCTGACCGAGCGCTTTGAGAATCTCGGCGGCGAGGGACGGGGAGACGAGTTTGGAGAGGTCTTCAACAGGGGTGGCGGCGATGCGGGCGACAGAGCCGTAGTGCATAAGGAGCCGTTTCTCGGTCTGTTCGCCGACACCTTTGATCTCACGTAAAGCGCTTTGTATCTGGGCTTTGCTCCGCAGGCTGCGATGGAATGTGATTCCGAAGCGGTGGGCTTCGTCACGGATGTGCATAAGAACTTTCAACGCCTGGGAATTGCGGTCAAGGAACAACGGATAAGGATCATTCACCCTGATAACAAGTTCCATACGCTTGGCAAGGCCAACGACCATCAGTTTGTCCATCAAGCCAAGTTCAGCGAGAGCCTGGCGGGCAAACTCCAGCTGGCCCTCACCACCATCTATCACGACGAGTTGCGGAAGATCATCCGGAGCCTCTTCAAGCATTCTTGAATATCTCCGGTTGACGACCTCCTTCATCGAGGCGAAGTCATTGGCTCCGATGACCGTCTTGATCTTAAACTTGCGGTAGTCCTTTTTGGACGGCACTCCGTCACGGAAAACGACACAGGAAGCAACCGGGTTGGTTCCCTGGATGTTGGAGTTGTCGAAGCACTCGATGTGTGTCGGCAGCTCCTTCATTCCCAAGGCCTTGCGCAAGTCCTCAAGAACCATCCTGCGATATTCGTCAGGATCGGTGTGCTCCCT
>CAKVBK010000025.1 GCA_934725285.1 uncultured Bacteroidales bacterium
ACACTGAAGGTTTCCTGCAAAGGAATGAGAACCATCGAGAAGAAAGGCCTTGACGCCGCTCTCAGAGAGGCACAGGCCAAAGGATATGTCGGCCTTGTTTAAAATCTATTGAGTTATGGCAAAGAAAGCAAAAGGTAACAGGGTGCAGGTCATCCTTGAATGCACTGAGCAGAAAGCAAGCGGTGTGCCTGGAATCTCAAGGTACATCACAACCAAGAACAAGAAGAACACACCTGAGCGTATCGAGCGTAAGAAGTACAATCCTTACCTCCACAAGGTGACCGTTCATCGTGAAATCAAGTAAATTTGGAGATATAGACTATGGCAAAGAAAGCAGTCGCTACATTCGCCGCCAAGGCTGGCGCAAAGAGCATGGTGAAGTGCATCCGTATGGACAAGTCACCAAAGACCGGAGCTTACATCTTCACCGAGCTTCTCGTTGAGGCTGAGAAGACAAAGGATTTCTTCGACGCTAAGAAGTAAATTTCTGAGATTATATCAATAAAGCGCAGACGGTTTCCGCCTGCGCTTTTTGTCTTGATACAATCCCACATTGCGCTCGGTTTTCACTGACTTGCCTGACGGCGAATTTAGGATGCACCTCGGCAATGTCGAAATAAATTTCACATTGCGCTCGGTTTTCACTAAATTTGTAAATTGTAATTTAGAACGTTATGGGATTGTTTGACAGAGGAGTCAAGAAGACGAAGGAGGGCTTTTTCCAGAGGCTTTCAAGGTCGATAATCGGCAAGTCCAAGGTTGACGACAGTGTTCTCGATGCCATCGAGGAAGCTCTTGTCGCGTCGGATATGGGCGTTGACACAACGCTTAAGATCGTCGATAGCCTTGAGGAAAGGGTCAGCAAGGACAAATATATGTCTTTCGACGAATTGGTGGCCATGCTTCGTGACGAGATCGGCATATTGCTGAACGTTGACGGTGAGGAATCTCCAAAGGAACCGTTCGACCTTGCGAAGAAGCCCCTTGTCGTCATGGTTGTCGGTGTCAACGGTGTCGGGAAGACCACGACCATCGGCAAACTTGCCGCCCGTTACAAGGCGATGGGCAGGAAGGTGATGATCGGAGCCGCCGACACATTCCGGGCCGCTGCTGTTGACCAGCTCCAGATTTGGGCCGACAGGGCCGGTGTGGAAATTGTAAAGCAGGGCATGGGCTCGGATCCCGCATCGGTCGCTTTCGACACGGTCAAATCTGCCGTGGCCAAAGGTGCGGACGTTGTCCTGATCGACACGGCGGGAAGACTCCATAACAGGATAGACCTGATGAATGAACTGACCAAGATCCGTAACGTGATGCGAAAGGTCATTCCGGATGCCCCGCATGAGGTGCTTCTCGTGTTGGATGCGTCCACCGGTCAGAATGCCTACCAGCAGGCCAAGGAGTTCTCACGTGCCACGGACATCACCTCCCTTGCGATCACCAAGTTGGACGGCACGGCGAAAGGAGGGGTGGTCATCGGAATTGTTGACCAGCTTAAGGTTCCTGTCAAGTTCATAGGAATCGGCGAGGGCATCGATGATCTTAAAGTGTTTGACAAGAAGGAGTTCGTGGAATCACTGTTCTCCAGAGAGGATATTGACAAATAAAACATCAGAATATGAAGCTATCTTACAACTGGCTAAAGGATTATCTTGAATCCGATCTTACTCCGCAGCAGATCGCGGATGCTATGACATCTATAGGAATCGAAGTGGATGGCGTCGATGAACAGGAGGAGATTCCCGGCGGGCTTGCCGGGGTCGTTGTCGCCGAGGTCCTTGAGTGCGTGGCGCATCCTGACTCGGACCACCTTCACGTCACAAAGGTCAACGACGGAACCGGTGAGCCTCTGACCGTTGTGTGCGGAGCTCCGAACGTGGCTGCCGGCCAGAAAGTCCTCTTCGCCAGAATCGGAGCGGTGCTTCCGGGAGACTTCAAGATCAAGAAATCCAAGATCCGCGGTGTGGAATCATTCGGCATGATCTGCGCCGAGGACGAGCTTGGAATCGGCAACGACCACGCCGGCATAAAGGTCCTTCCAGCCGACGCACCTGTCGGAACACCGGCCAAGGAATATCTCCACCTCAAGACCGAGGCTGTCATTGAATATGAGATCACGGCCAACAGGGTAGATGCTGCATCGCACATCGGTGTGGCACGCGACCTCTATGCCTGGATGACGCTCAATGATATTCATTGCTCATTCAAGTACCCTTCAGTGGACGCATGGAAACCAGGCGAGGGAAAGGGAATTCCTGTAGAGGTTCAGGACGCGACGGCCGCTCCGCGCTATTGCGGAATCACGATCAAGGGCGTGAAGGTCGGACCGTCCCCAGAATGGCTTCAGAAGAAGCTGTTGTCCATCGGGCTCAGACCGATCGACAATGTCGTCGATGTTTCCAATTTCGTGCTTTTTGAACTTGGACAGCCTTTGCACACATTCGATGCGGACAAGATCAACGGCGGCAAGGTGATCGTGAGAAGGGCGACCGAGGGAGAGAAGATCACCACTCTTGACGAGGTCGAGAGAAAACTTTCCGCCGATGACATCGTGATCGCCAACGCCGACGGCCCTATGTGCATCGCCGGAGTGTTCGGCGGCATTGATTCCGGTGTCAAGGCCGACACCGTCAATGTCTTCGTCGAGAGCGCATACTTCGATCCGGGGTCAATCCGCAAGACATCCAAGAGACATACTCTCCAGACCGACGCCTCATTCCGCTACGAGAGGGGAGCCGACCCTGGAATCAATGAATATGCCGCCAAGCGCGCCGCTCTTCTGATTCAGGAAGTTGCCGGCGGAGAGATTGTCGGAGGAATCGAGGAGTTCTACCCGACAAAGATCGAGAAGAAGGTCATCGACCTTGACTATGGCCGTATCGAGAGGTTCATCGGCAAGAAGATCGGCCATGACACGATCGAGAGGATTCTTACCGCCCTTGCCTACGAGTTCATCGAGAAGCGTGAGGGTGGAGCCAAGGTGGCCGCTCCGTCCTACATGATCGATGTGACGAGGGAGTGTGATGTCGTCGAGGAGATCCTCAGAATCTACGGCTACAACAACATCGACCTGCCTCAGCACATGAAGATGTCTGTCAACGCCACCCCTTCGCCGGAGCCTGAGGCCATCCGCAACGGAATCTCCAACTTCCTTGCGGCCAACGGATTCGTCGAGATAATGAACAATTCCCTCACGAAGGGCGCTTACTATAAGGGACTTACTACCTATCCGGAGGAAAAGAGCGTGACGATCGTCAACCCTCTGAGCTCGGATTTGAACGTGATGAGGCAGACCCTCATATTCAGCGGCCTTGAGGTTGTCGCCTACAATCTGAACCGTCAGATCACCTCAATGAAACTCTTTGAATATGGCTCCGTTTACAGCCGTAATCCTGAGATGGACGGCAAGACGCTCGCCTCCTATGAGGAGCATCCGGCGTTCTCTATGTTCGTGACAGGAACTACGGAGAAGTCATGGAACAGCCAGCCTGGAAAGAGCACCTTCTTCGAACTGAAAGGCTATGTGGATCTGCTTCTGAGACGCTTCGGCGCCAATCTTTACCAGATGGAGGCCACTGCGGCTCCCGCTGACATATTCAGTGAGGGTGTCGCCTATGCCCTTCCTGGGCAGCATCTGCCGCTCGCGGTTCTTGGAACAGTGGCTCCTGCTATCGCGAAGAAGTTCGGTGTCCGTCAGCCTGTGTTCGTCGCCGAGATCAACTGGAACACGCTGTTCCAGCTTGTCAAGAGAGACAAGGTGGCCTTCAAGGAGATGCCTAAGTTCCCGGAGGTCAGGAGGGATTTCGCGCTTCTGCTTGACGAGAGCGTAAGCTACGCCGACCTCTACAAGAGTTCGTTCAAGGCGGGCAAGAAACTTCTCAAGCAGGTTACCTTGTTCGATGTCTACCGTGGAGACAAGATTCCGGCGGGCAAGAAGCAGTACGCCCTTGGGTTTGTGCTTCAGGATCTGGAGAAAACTTTGACCGATGAGGATGTGGAGAGGATCATGAAGAAGCTTCTCTCCACATTCCAGAACGAGTACGGCGCCACATTGAGGTAAGGTCATGAGAAAGGTTCTCAGGATAGTTCTTCCGATTGCCGCAGTTGCCTTGATGGCATGTGCCCGTGAGGCGAGGGTGATCCCGGTACGCAAGATGGAGCGGATCTATCGTGAGATGTTCCTTGCTGATCAATGGCTTGCCGACAATCCTGACAAGAGGACGACTGCTGACACGACTTGGTTCTACGAGCCGATTTTCGAGAAATACGGATTCACACTCAAGGACTATCAGAAGAGTGTGGACTATTACCTGAATGATCCGAAGCGCTACGCTGAGATGATTGGCCGTGTCTCGGATGGACTCCGTGCCGAGTCAGCAGTGTTGAACAAGAAGATAGCTCTGGAGGACAAGGCCCGCTTCACGGCAGATTCTATCGCCAACGCGCGCAAGGCTTTGCCGGAGAGGGATTTGCATCCTGCCGTTGACATATTCAAAGGCAGCTTTGCGATGGACAGTGTCTGCTTCTTGAAAGATTCAGCCGGGGCGTATTATCTCGCGCCGGTTGTCAGGGACACGATGTTTCTCGGGCCGGAGCTGATCATACGGGACACCTTGCCTGTCCTTGCTGATTCCGCTGCTGTCGATCTTGACGTGGAGCAGATGACGGAATCATTGAGGAGGCTCCCGGAGGTGCCAAAGAGAATCAACAAGAGCTTGAGACTGGTTTCGTCAAAAGAATTGATTGAAAATGAATAGAATAGCTGCGGAATATGTGTTTCCCCTCGGAGGCGTGGCACCGATACGGAACGGTTTTGTCGAATACGATGGTGATGGAACCGTGACCGCTGTCGGGGAGTGTCACGAGCCGGATGAGGAGAATGTCTTTGTCAAAGGCGCGATTGTCCCGGGTTTTGTCAACACTCACTGTCATCTTGAGCTTTCCTACTTGTGGAAATCTTTCCGCAAGGGAACTGGTATGGCCGGCTTCATCGACCAGATCAACGAGATGAGGGACAACAAGAGCTTGGACGAGAAGCTTTGCGACATTTCTCATTGGATGAATGTGATGTGGAATCGTGGAGTGTCCGCTATGGCCGACATCAGCAACTGTGCTGACACGTTCGCCATCAAGAAAGCGTCCCCGATGTACACAAGAACGTTTCTGGAAGTATTCGGGACAGAGCCACAAGATTGTTCAGCCGTCATGGATAATGTGATGAGGCTCAAGATTGTGGCCGAAAGCTGCGGACTTGACGCCGCACCTGCGCCTCATGCGTGCTACACGATGAGTCCCGAGCTTGTCACAGCCGTCTCCGCGGAAGGACTGAAGTCGGGATTCCTGTCATTCCATTCGGAAGAGACTGAGGAAGAGGAGGATATGCTGAAATATGGCCGCGGGGCCATGTGGGACAACCGGAAAGCCGCCGGAATGAGTGTGCCTCCGGTGACCGGGAAGTCGTCCCTGCTCTATTTCATTGACAGACTTGAGAAGGCCCATCCCGCACCTTTTGACGAACACATCCTGCTGGTCCACGAGGTCTGTATGGAGCAAGACGGGATCGATGCCGTGAAGAAAGTTATGAATCACCCGTTCGTGGCACTTTGCCCGAGGTCGAACATATTCATACATAATTCATTGCCACCCGTGCCATTGATGCGCCGCAATGGCTTGAAGATCACTGTCGGGACTGATTCGCTTTCGAGCAATGACGATCTTGATGTCATCGGGGAACTTTTCTGTATTCAGGATGCTTTCCCGGAGATCGGCTTGAATGAGCTTCTGACATGGGCGTGTCAGAATGGCGCGGAGTTCCTGTCCAAGGAGGATGAATATGGCCGCATCGCTGTCGGAATGAAGCCTGGACTGGTCATCGTGGAAAATCTGGACGGTGATCGTCTTACTTCTGATAGTGTGTCACATAGAATTATTTAGCTATGATGCGAGAGGAACTTGTGTTCGGGCCGATACATTCCAGAAGATTAGGATCTTCTTTGGGAATCAATCTGCTTCCGACGAAAGGGAAACTATGCAATTTCGATTGCATATATTGCGAGTGTGGCTGGAACAAGGACGGCCGGGGAGACCGGAGGCTTCCCACCGCGGCTGAACTTCACGTGACTTTGGACGCAAAACTGAAAGAGTGCCATGACGCGGGAACTTCGATTGACTCGATAACGTTCTCTGGAGACGGCGAACCGACCCTGAATCCGGATTTCGCTGAAATAATTGAGATTACCACCGCCTTGAGGGACGTGTATTTCCCGCAGGCTAAAGTGTCAGTCCTTTCGAACGCCACGAGAATATTCAGAAAGGATGTCTTCGAGGCGTTGAAGAAAGTGGACAACCCTATTTTGAAGATTGACGCCCCGACGGACGAGCTTGCTTCCATGATAAACCAGCCGCAAGGAGAATATCACGTTGATGACATCGTCGCTGACCTGATGAGATTTGATGGGAACTTTGTGCTTCAGACAATGTTTCTGAGATCACCTTCCTTTGACTCTTCCTCGCCGGAGGTGCTGGATGGATGGATGAATATAGTGAGAAAACTAAAACCGAGAGAAGTGATGGTCTACACCCTTGACAGGAAGGCTCCGGCGGAAGGATTGGAGAAATTTTCCGTGGAGGAGATGGGTGAGTTGGTGAAACCTTTGTTGGATGAAGGCTTCTCGATTCAGATAAGAGGTTAGACCTTGACTCTATCTTGTTGAAAATTAAATATTGGTAATACAATGGAATCTTTGTTCGCAAAGTATGGTTACGCTCCGGATAAGGAACGGATCAGTAAAAGATTGGACGCGATCGCGGCCAACATTGACAGCGTGACTTCTCCTGAAGTCCTGCGAAATTGCATGTCGCTTATGGATCTCACGACTCTTCGTACAGAGGACACGCCGGAGTCTGTGATGAAGCTGGTCGGAAAGGTGAACTCCTTCATGAGAGATTTTCCGGAGTATCCGCTTCCCGCTTCAATCTGTGTGTTCCCGAACTTTGCTTCTATAGTAAGGGAAAACCTTGACAGCAAGGAAGTTCACGTTACTTCTGTGGCGGGCTGCTTTCCGACTTCGCAGAGTTTCCTTGAAGTCAAGGTCAAGGAATGCGAGATGGCTGTCGAGACCGGTGCCGACGAGATTGACATCGTTCTTGCGCTCAATGCTTTTATGGCCGGAGATGACGGGACCGCAAGAAAAGAGATCAGGACAATACGTGCCGCCATTGATGAGGCCGCGGAAAAGGCCGGCCGCAAGGTCACACTGAAGGTTATCCTTGAGACAGGCTTGCTGGTAACCCCGGAGAACATCGCGAATGCTTCTTTCCTTGCGATGGAGGAAGGCGCAGACTTCATCAAGACATCTACCGGAAAAGTGAGCGTCAACGCCACGCCTATGGCCGCTTTCATCATGTGTGAGAGCATCAAGGCATTCTATGGAAAGACCGGCAGGAAGGTCGGCTTCAAGGCTGCCGGAGGCATCTCCACATCAAAGGATGCCGTATGCTACCATTCCATAGCCAAGTCAATTCTCGGAAACGATTGGATAAACAAGGATCTGTTCCGTTTCGGGGTGAGTCGTCTGGCCAACTCGCTGATGTCCTCTATCGAGCAGAAGACCGTAGTCTATTTTTAGTCTACAGACCAGCCACTCCGGTACGTTCTTTACCGCTGTCATCCTTGACGATGTGTTCGTCGGAGATGGCGGCGGCTGTGTTTACAAGATATTCACGAAGGTCACTCCATCTGTGGAATACGCCGTTGCATGTCTTGACGGCCGGAATGTGGGTTTCCTTGTCGTTGTAGACGAATTTTACGAGAACATCCCCCTTCTTGTTCCCGAAGAAAATCATCTGAAGGTTGGATGCCATCGGTATCATCTGGAAATCAAACCAATGGTTGTGGACACCCGATGATTTCCAGCGTTCCTCCATTCCGGCTATGCCGATGGTGCCGACAAGCGGAAGAAGCCCGACGTCGTGGCCGAACCTGAGGTCGGCGGCCCTGTCACTTTCTGGTTTGATCGCTTCATCAGCCTTCGCGATGATGTCCTCGATGAGAGGCTTGGCGATGGTGGAGACATATTCCCCTTCCTCGGCCGAAATGCCGAAACTGTAGTAGAATTTGTCGTTCCTCGAAATCCAGAGCCCGGTCAATTCTTCCTCATTGAAATGACTGAATATGTCAGGGTGGGCAAGAGTGTTGGGACTGATGCTCCCGGCGATGAACACGTTGTCCATAAATTCTTTGGGCTTGGGAATGAGTTCTGTGGCCTTGGCCGGATCCGTGAATATCGCCCCGAAGAACCTTTCGTAAGAAACAAGACTGTCCAGCAGGTGGCGTCTCAGCACATTGGATTCTTTCGCGACATTTTTTGTGTCAAGGTCCATGCAGATGTAATCCAAGTATTTGGGGCCAGTCACATAATGAAATTTCAATTTTCTGTTATTCTCTATTATGGCTGACGTGAAGTTGGCCATGCTGACAAGGCATCTTGGCCAGTAACTTGAGACGCATTCCACCTCGCTCCGCTTGCCGTTGAACACCTCGGGATAATTCCCGGACATCCTTCCCGCTATTCCGCGGTGCTCGGCTGCCCCCCTTTCCGTCAGCATTCCGAACATGCCCTGATGCTCGTTGTTGAGCGAGTCGATCCTGCTTTTCAACAGCTTGCCTTCCTCTGTCAACAGACCAGCCTTCTCGGCTGCCGCAAGGGTCTCGACAGATTCTTTGAACAGTTTCCCGCTGGTGTGGTAGCGAGATCCGTGTCTTCCGTAATGGCTGATATAGAATGGCTTGTACCCTTTGGGGGCTTTGGTTAAAGCCGAAGGACTATATTCATAATAGTGGTAGACCCCTCCGGCTCTTTCGGGGTTCTCTTCGAGCAGGTCTTTATACGATTGTGCTGTGGCTGAAAAAGTGAATGCGTTTAAAACCAACGCTATGGATGCCGCATAAGCGGCGGATTTCCTGAATATTCCCATATTTTTCCTGAAAAAGCTTGACTGCAAAGATAAATAATAGCCTTTGAATTGCCAAGCAAAGCGATTTTTTCATTTAGCCGTTGAATATTTCAATCCACGGATAGCCTCCTCTACCTTTGCATCGTAACTAAAAACCAACTAAACAATGAAATGGTTCTTCAAAATGATGCTGCCGGCTCTGGTGCTGGTGTCGTGCAGCAAAGAGGGTGGGGCTCAGGTGGAGGCCGATCCTGTCAGCGCAAAGGAAAAGGTTGAGGTCATCTCACATGAAAGAATGGAACTCGGGCGCAAGCTTGAGAATCCTTATTCGGTGAAGAATGTCGGTGAGGCTCTTTCTGTCCTGTATCCGACAAGATCTTCCGCGGATGTTCCAGTCACAGACCGCTATGTCCGTTTCCTTCCTAAGAACAACGATGAGTACAATCGTTTGTCAGACCTCGGGGTCGAGATGTTCGATCATCCGATGGACCGCGAGATCTTGAAGGATGGTGACTACTATCACGATCCGGCTGTCCCGGAGGACGAGATGACATGGCAGTATGCTGTTGTGCCTTCGGACTTTGAGTTTCCGCAAGGAATTGATTATGAGATTCTGGACGAATGTTTTATCCCGGATGAGGATGTCTCGACAAGGGGACTTGGGGATCTGGATTGGGATTCAATCGAACGTAAGGCTTTCGAGATCACTGACAATGCTGACATGCTGGTTCCGGAGACAAGGGCCAAGTCGAAACCTTCCGGCAGGATCACGATTGTGGATGACAAGCTGAAAAGCAAGAAGACAGTCGGGGTGTCGGGCGTGAAGATGGTGGCTAACGTTTTCGTGAAAATCGCCACCACCTACACAGATGAGGACGGCAACTATCAGTTTTCCCGTAAGTTCTCCGCCAGGCCTCGTTATCGGATCTGCTTCAAGAACAGCACAGGATTCTCGATAGGCTTCAACTTTATATTGATACCGGCTTCAATCTCGACAATCGGCAAAGGCTCTCCGACCGGCATAGATCTGAAGATCGACAAAAACTCAGACGCGTCATTGTTCCGTAGGTGCGCTGTCAACAATGCTGCCTATGATTACTTCAAGAAGTGCAGGACGGCGGGTGTGACCACTCCTCCCAAGAACCTGAGGTTCTGGATCCTGAATATTCTCAGACCGTCCAGCACACTGATGATGCACCACGGAGCCTTGCTCGACAACAAGTTGGTCGGCAAGTACATAGGCAAGTACACGGCCATTGTCAGAATCTTCGCTCCGGACATCACAATCGGTTCCAAAGGAAAGAACGGCAACTATTCCGAGCTGTACTCCACGGCGATCCACGAGATGGCGCACGCCAGCCATTTCCAGAAAGTGGGAACGGATTACTGGAAAAAGTACGCCACTTACATCCTTACCTCGTACATCACCACCGGGGACTGCTACGGAACCGGAAACGGGGACAATGCAGGTTACTGTGAGGTCGGCGAGATGTGGGCCTACTACATTGAGAACGTTATGTACAAAGAACGTTATGGCACCAACCCTGGATTCGGAGCGAACTATTGGTTCAAGCCTCAGATCCTTATGGAGCTTGAGAATGGAGGTGTCCACCGTTCTGACATCTGCAACTCTCTTGGACCTTACGCGAACGACATCTCCTCATTCAAGAGCGCGCTTCTTGAGAACTGTTCTGGGAAGACTGCGCTGATTGACAAGACTTTCTCGAAGTACGCCAAGTAGTTTTATGGACCCGTCGCTTGATTTTGTTTGCATTTTCATAAATAATCAGTATCTTTGCAATCCACTTCAAGCGCGGGTGGCGAAATGGTAGACGCGCTAGTTTCAGGAGCTAGTGTCAATTGCGACGTGTGAGTTCGACTCTCATCCCGCGCACAGGAACGAGGACGGCCAATCGGCTGTCCTCGTTTGGCTTTCCGCTTTCAGGCCGATCTATTTGTCCGGTGTGATGGTGGTCTCACCCGAAAAGAGGTTTTGTCAGATCAGTGAGAAGTGGCCGTGCCTCTCGGCATAGTAGAAATACGTTGCGACAGATGGGGGGATTAGACCTTGCCATTATCGTTGAAAAGTTACGAAACGCTTTCATATCAAAGTTGGATAGTAACACTTGAAAGGCACATTCTCGTGAAAATCTATCACCTCTTACTTCGAGTTTTTCAGCCAGACCTGCCTTCAGACCGCATAGGCTTGTTAAGAGGCTGAAGGTGTTTCGTAAAGGTTGACTGGCTGCAAGAAAACTTTACAGACAATGATGACAAAATTTCGTCGCCGCACTTCCTGAAGGAATTTAATAAAGCCAAAACGTTTGATAGGTTGAGGAATTTGTTAAATTTGCTAAATATGAAAAAAGACGTGTAAATGATATGCAATCACCGTCTGAGAAAGGGAAGTAGATATTTGAGGATAAAATCAACTGTTTGAAACGCGTTTATATTTATGGAAGCACAAGGACAAAGTGTGGCATCACTTCTTGCTGGGGAGAAGCGGTTTATAATTCCGTATTACCAGAGATCCTATGTTTGGGGAGAACCGCAGTGGGAGCGTTTTTTGGAAGATATGGAGTATGTGTCGAAATCAAATAGACCGTACTTCATAGGGTCTGTGATTCTAAAGCAGATCTCAACCTCCTCCTTTGAGGCGATTGGCAACCAACGTGTGGTGATTGACGGGCAGCAGCGCCTGACCACTTTGGCAGTATTTTTCAAAGTGTTGAGCCTTCTTAAGAACAAGCCGGAATTGTTTAGCCAATACTTTATGAATCAATTGGATGAAGAGGGACTTCAGCGTGAGTGCAAAATATACCATAATCGTCTTGACAGGCCATTTTTCGACCGCATTGTCGATTTGGACGCTACCACGGATCTTTTGACAAATGATAACGGAACATATTATGACACGGATGGAAAAGAAGTGAAGCAGCCTAATCGAATACTTTTGATGTATCAGTACTTTTTATCTTCTATTCGTGGAAAAATCGATCGCTTCTCATTCAAAATTCCTTCCTTGGTGCAGTTTGTGTCAATTGACATTACTCCAAGTGAGGATGAGCAGCAGATTTTCGACACCGTGAACTCTCTTGGAGTCGAACTGACAACTACTGAATTGTTGAAGAATTACTTATTCAACGAAGGCAATGAAGATGATTTCAACCAATGGTGGGTTCCGATGTTCGAAAAGAATGACAGCACAAGGAACTATTGGAATACAAAAGTCGTGTCCGGTGTTAAGAGACCGTTGTTGATAGACGTTTTCTTCAATGCTTTTTTTATGGTGATGATTCATAATGATCGGTTTGGGGTGACAGCGGAAGAAAAATTGAAATATATGCGTTCTGAAGAATTGTTCTCCTCATATCGTGACTTTGTAAGGGTTCATCTTGATGGGAAACGTTCCGAACTTGTCAGAGAGATTAATCTGGCGGCAAAACTATTCAAGGAGTTCTTTGATCCGAATATAAGGTATAAGGCTATTACAGGAGATAATAATTCTGATAGGATCAACGAAATGATATTCTCTATTGATAAAGCTGTCCTTATCCCTTATGTGCTGTACCTTCTTATGTATGCCGAGACTGCTGAAAGAGAGAAAATATTCTCGGTTTTGGAATCGTACATAATGCGTAGGTCTGTATGCAAGTCGGATACCCGTGGGTATAGTCGGTTCTTCTCTGACTCACTGCTTACAAATAAAATACTGACCTCTGACGCTCTCGAAGAATATATAGGACAAATGGAGAATAAACTTCTGTCTATGCCTTGCGATGAGGATCTAAAAAATGGGGTACAGAATGAATATCGAGTTAACAGTCAGAATATCGGGGTACTCTATATGCTTGAGACGAAGATCCGGTCTAGTATGTCTGCTACTGATCTGAAAGGGATTGCAAGCTATTCGCTTGAGCATCTTATGCCAAGGACGTGGAAATTGACTTGGGATTTATCGGGGCTTTCTGATGAGACGATATCGAAAAGAGACGGTTCTTTATGGAAACTTGGAAATCTCGCCATCCTGCCATTGAAATTAAACACGGCAATAAGCAACGGGAGATGGGAGACCAAAGTCGCTGGAAATAAAAAAGGCCGTGGGTTGAGAGAATGTGCTAATGGACTTGTGACATTGTCAAAGTATCTGGAGTTACCTGAATGGACGGAGGACACTATCGAATCACGGGCGTTGGATCTTTATGATTCAATGGTGAAAGTTTGGCCGGAATACCATACAAAGCGACTGTATAGGTGATTTATGCCGAGCAAAATGCTTATATTAGCGGAAAATTTTGTGAGAGATGAAGATTGTGTTTCTGGATGCCGCGACGATGGGGACTTCGTCGTTGGAGCCGATTGAAAGGCAGGGGAAACTGATGGCGTGGCCTAATTCGACTCCGGATGAGGCTGTGCGGAGAGTGGGGGATTGCGATGTATTGGTCGTCAACAAGATAAAGGTGAATGACCGGCTGCTTGACGCGGCTCCGAGGCTTCGGCTTGTGTGTGAGGCCGGCACCGGAATAAACAATATTGATGTCGAGGCTTGTTCCAAGCGAGGAATAATAGTCAGAAATGTCGCTGGCTATTCTACGGACTCCGTTGTCCAGCAAACATTCACGCATATTCTTAACCTTTTGGGCAACGGAGCCTATTTTGATAATGTTGTGAAGTCCGGAACATATTCCCGCAGCGGGTTGTTCACGGATTATTCCAGACCATTCATAGAAATTACGGGCAAGACTTTGGGAGTCATCGGCTTGGGCGCGATCGGCACCAAGGTTGCGAAGATCGGAACCGCTTTCGGTATGAAGGTGATCTATTATTCGACTTCAGGCACGAACCATAGCACTGAATATCCTGCCGTGCCTCTTGATCATCTTATGCGTGAGTCGGACGTGATTTCTGTGCACGCTCCCTACAATGAACGCACGGCCGGCCTTGTGGGAGAGAAGGAATTGAGGATGATGAAGCCGAAGGCTATCATCGTGAATATGGGACGTGGAGGCATCGTTGTGGAGGACGCTTTGGCCAAAGTCATTGATGAAGGTGCCATCGGTGGCGCTGGCTTGGATGTGTACTCCATTGAGCCGATTCCTGCCGACCATCCACTCCTTCATACACGCCATCCAGAGCGTCTAAGTTTGGCTCCGCACATCGCTTGGGCCAGCATTGAGGCCCGTGAGCGCCTCATCCAATCAATCGCTGACAACATTGCGAAAGGTTTCTAGACCTTTTTCGGTCGCTGAACCTGTCAAAGCGTGCCGAATGTATTGATACTCAAGACACGTCAACCCCAATAGGTGGCGGCAACCTGCGCTTCGCGCCCTGTCCGGGTAAATGGTTGCGCCACCTATTGGGGCTGACGCTCTTCGTATTTCAGCGACATTATGACATTCTGACTTTTGATGGTGTGATAAAAATGTAATATGCGACTACGGCGATTGCTGGTAATTGGCCTTGCGGTAGGCGAGGGGAGTTATGCCGGTGTGTTGCTTGAAGTATCTGGTGAAGAATGAGGTGTCACTGAAGTTGTAGTCTCAGGCGAGTTGTTTCAGGGATTTGTCGCCGCCGCGGTCATTGCCGTGTGCAACTTCCTTTGTATGAAGGTTCACAGTCTTCCGCTCCTATGCGTGATATCGTTTGTCGCTGGGTTCTTCAAGCTTTGCGGCACCTTCGAGTGTATGTCCAACATCCAGCTTTGGATGGCCCCAGGGCGTGATTTCACGAGATTCTTCCCGCTTCTCTACATAATAATAATCGGGAATATGAGTCTGTCCTCGCTGATCGCCAACAACTTTTCGTACTTCTTCGGTGGCTGGCAGGCGATGCACTGGTTTATGATGGGGCTTCTGACTGTGGTGATGTTGTGCGTGCTTCTCCTGATAAAGAACGTGCGGATTATGCCGAAACTGCCGATGATAAGTATGGACTGGCTGGGCTGCGCGTTGTGGTCGCTGACGCTGCTGGAGGCCATCTGGATATTCACGTATGGGGAATATTATAACTGGTTCGACGGGAAGGTGTTCCGGGCGGTATGCCTGATGTTTGTTGTGACATTATGTCTTTGCCTGTCCAGGATGTTGCGCATAAGGCATCCGTTCATATCTCCGAAAGCCTTTACCTACAAGGGTTTGCTTCTGGTCCTTGCGCTCTTCGCGGTGTGCGAGTTGATGTCGGCCGGAAACTCAGCATCTCCTTGGCCAGCCGATGAGCAATCGTGGATGTCCTATCCAATGAAACCGAAAAGCCAGAGAGGAATTTTGTTGCCGTTGCCTGTCTCTATTGAGTCTATTGCAAGGTAACTGTTTTCCTCATCCTTGATCTGCTCAAATGATTTTTTCCTGCCGCCTACCTCAAACAGGTATTTCCCATCTATTTTGAAATCGCCTTTTGAAGGTAGTGACACTTCATTCGCTACAGATAACTGATTCATAAAGAATGTTTCCCTAATCGTTCCAATCTGAACATTATCAGACAGGGCATACATTATGTTGGTGTTATCCAGATAGAGTTTGTCGGGGGCCGACAGATGCTTTATCGCCTTGACCGGTGTCTTGAGCATAGAGATCAATTTGGCCTCTTCGAGGATATTCAATAACTTCAATCCTTGCTCTCTGTTAGTTCCGAGTTCTTGATACAACTCGTTCATTTTGGGAATGAAAGGTACTTGTACGGACAAAATCATCAGTAGCTTCTTCAGTTTCTGGAGAGTGTCATACTCGACCTCTTCCACGGCAGGAATGTCCACGTCAATAGTCTGGGTTACAACCTCTTGCACTCTTGAGAGATAGCCGTCTCCCTCTTCTTTATAAAAGGGATAGTAACCACTGCTAAGGTAGCGCTCAAAGTATGGCAGGACCTTGATTCTTGCGCAGATGTCAGCGGCAATGCTGATATGATTCTTCAATATGTCTGACAATTCCAGAGTGTTATAATCCAACGCTCCTTCAAAAGCCAGATATTCCCGGAATGACAATCCTGTCATCTCGTACGAGCGTAACCTTCTTGAAAGGTCCCCGTCTCCGGACTTTAAATTCAGGATTGATGAGCCGGTATAGACTATATGCAGGTCAGGATAATAATCGTAGATGTTTTTTATGCAATCCTGCCATCCTTTATATTTGTGCACTTCATCCAGAAAGATATGCGTGCCTCCGTGAGTGTAGTGGTATTCAACGAGATCAATGATACTGTTTGAACTGAACCAAATATTGTCCATTGACACATACAATACCTTGCTTCTGTCAGCAAACGCTTCCTTTATGTGCTGAAGTATAAGTGTGCTCTTGCCAACACCTTTAGGACCGCGGATTCCGATTAATCTGTTGTCCCAGTTGATTTTGTGGTATAGGGGACGCTTGTAGTCCAAGGAAATCTTGCTGATTTTTCTGTTGGAAACCAAGTATAGATAATCTATATTCACCATAACAATCTTGGATAATTTTTTTCAAAGATAATAAAAATCTTCGAAGATTGTTTTTTGCCGATCATTTTTGATAACGCCAAGTGCACGAAAGCCGCGATGCGGCAGTCATTCGTGGCACCATTTACCCGGACAGGGCGCGAAGCGCAGGTGCCAAGAGTGACTGCCGCATCGCGGCGTCCAAACCATTATTGTCTTATTTGATGTGCGCGATTGAATATACCGGCGCGATCTTCTCAAGCCGGTTGCGGCCGTAGAGACCGTCAAGCTCGGCGAGGAATATGAACTCGGTGACCTTGACGCCATATTCCTTGCCATCGACAACGATTTTCAGGGCATCAAGGGCTTTCGCTATTCCTTCGGCGGTGCCTCCTGTGGCGAGAACATCATCGATGATGGCGACCTTGAATATTCCGTCCTCGGCTTTGCCGGCCGCGATGTCGGATTTGCGGAAGTAAAGGTTGTCGGGACCATATTCCTTCATTATCTCTATGCTCTGCAAGTCATCGCCTGAGTGAGGCAGCTTGCCCTTCTTGCGGAACGGCACGACATTGGTCACGCCGCTGTCAGATGTCAGAAGCGGAGCGCAGAACAGGAACGCGCGGGCCTCGGGGGCGGCCACGGTCGGAGCGGTCACGTGCTTCCCAATCTCGCCGATCAGCTTGGTGAAGACCTCCTTGTCCTGCATAAACGGCATTATATCAACGAAATTGATTCCCTCCTTGGGGAAGTTCTGATAGAATTTCAGTGTCTCTTCAAACATAGCTGTTGATAACTTTGTGAATATTGTAAGGCAAAGGTATGGACTTTCTATGACATTTGTATTAATTTTGTCCTTTAAAATTCATAAAGGAACAAGTCAAATTC
Source organism: uncultured Bacteroidales bacterium (assembly GCA_934725285.1). Taxonomy (GTDB): domain Bacteria; phylum Bacteroidota; class Bacteroidia; order Bacteroidales; family UBA932; genus Cryptobacteroides. The sequence continues at coordinate 17,249 of CAKVBK010000025.1, forward strand.
CTTAATATTTATGTCAAACAAATCTATCATCGCCGCCACAGTCGCAGCGCTCGCCTTTTCTCTAGGAGCAAAGGCACAGACCAATCTTCAGACCTTCTACGATTTCGGTAAGGATCGCGGTCACGTCACCACCACTCTTGAGGGCTTCTACGGAGACAAATGGGGAAACACCTTCTTCTTCGTGGATTATGACTACAACTCGAAGAACTCCAAGGATCAGGTCTATGCCCCGAACGGGACCTACTTCGAGATCGCGCGCTGTCTCAACTTCTGGCAGAACACAAAACTTGCTCCTTTCAGCCTTCACGTTGAATATAACGGAGGCGCTTACAACGGCTACACCATCAACAACGCCTTCCTTTTCGGTGTTGACTGGTTCCTTCACAGCAAGGATTTCAAGAACACATTGAACCTTAAGGTTCTGTACAAGGCTATCAACTATAATCACTCTGATCATACGATGGGATATAACATTGATGGCAGCAAGAAAAAAAGCGATGTCCCTCTTCAGTTCACCGCAGTCTGGGGAATGCAGGATCTTTTCGGCGTAAAGGGGCTCCGCTTCTCTGGCTTCGCTGATTTCTGGTGGGAGGATCACACCGTCTGCCCTTACGTCAGCGACAAGTCCAAAGGCTATCGTGACTGGACAAAGGCCGAAGACGCTCACTTCGTGTTCCTTTCCGAGCCTCAGCTCTGGTACAACATCGGCCAGCACTTCGGGGTTGACAACCTGAACATCGGAACCGAGATCGAGCTTTCTTACAACTTCGGAACAGGAAAAGGCTTCTTTGTACGTCCTTGCCTCGGTACAAAGTGGGTATTCTAATATTCAACGACACTTAACAATCCAAGACAATGGCAGAAACAAAAACACAGGCCAACGAGCCTAAAGGCTGGTTGACCAAACTGTTCGGATTCGATCCGTCCACGATGAAGGTGTCCACCGAGATCGTCGCCGGCATCACCACATTCCTCGCTATGTCCTACATCCTCGCCGTCAACCCTTCGATTCTGGCTGACTGCGGAATGGACAAGAACGCCCTCTTCACCACCACCGCCGTGGCATCCATCCTCGCCACCCTCGTGATGGCATTCTACGCCAAGCTTCCGTTCGCCCTCGCCCCGGGCATGGGTCTGAACGCTTTCTTCTGCTACACGGTCTGTCTCGGAATGGGCTACACATGGCAGTTCGCGCTGACCGCTGTCCTCATTGAAGGCATAATATTCATAATACTCACTCTGACAAGTGTCCGCGAGGCGATCGTGAATGCCCTGCCTCTGTCTCTGAGAAAGGCGATCGGAGCCGGCATCGGCCTGTTCATCGCCCTCATCGGTCTTAAGAGCGGCGGCATCGTCGTTGACGATCCAGCCACCCTCGTGAACCTCGGCGACATCACCAGCGGAGCCGGACTCCTTTCGGTCATCGGCCTCGTCATCACCGGCATCCTTGTCATTCTGAATATTCCTGGAGCCCTTCTGATCGGCATCATCGTGACCGCCATCATCGGCATTCCTATGGGAATCACCCAGTTCCAGGGATTCGTCGACACTCCGCCGTCCATGAAGCCTATCTTCTGCCAGTTCACCACCGACACCTCGCAGATTTTCAGCCTTGACATGCTCGTTGTCGTGTTCACATTCCTGTTCGTGGACATGTTCGACACCATCGGAACCCTCGTTGGTGTCACCACAAAGGCGAACATGACCGACAAGGACGGCAGGCCGATCCGCATGAACCAGGCCTTCATGGCTGACGCCATCGGAACCGTCACCGGCGCATGCCTCGGAACCAGCACCGTCACCACCTATGTGGAAAGCGCCTCCGGTGTGGCTCAGGGTGGCCGTTCTGGTCTCACCGCGTTCTCCGTGGCAGCCTGCTTCGTCCTGGCCCTGTTCTTCGCTCCGGTCTTCACCGCCATCCCAGGCTCGGCCGTCTGCCCGGTACTTGTATTCGTAGGTCTCTTCATGCTCAGCCCGATCAAGGACATTCCGCTTGATGACTTCTCCGAGTCTATCCCGGCTTTCCTCACGCTGATCCTCATGCCGATGACATATTCCATCTCCAATGGTATTCTCCTTGGCCTTGTGTCTTACGTCATCCTCAACATCTGCACCGGAAAGGCCAAGAAGATCGGTTGGTTCATGTATGTACTGTCAATTTTAGTGATTCTAAAATACATTTTCCTATAATTGATTATTGCGTAATGAATTAACAATATAGTTGTGTAATTGTTAATAATTTTAGCGATATTTTTTGCCCATAAAGCCGAAATATCTGCTATCTTTGTAGAAGTCGGTTCGACTCCCGTGAAAAGGGGCGGACCGACTTTATGCCGGAGAAAACACACTTATCAATACTTGGAAATACTGTAGGATAATATTTTCAGAAAAAAATAAAAGCATATACTGAATATGGACGTGACTGTACGCAAGACCAACGGCTCCTACGAGGAGTACGACAAGGTCAAACTGATGAACGGCATACGCGAGGCCTATAAGACCGCGGGTGAGGAATGCCCGGAGGCCGTGGTTGTCTCCATCGCGGAGAACCTTTACATTTACGACAAGATCACCAGCCGTGAGATCAGGCGTCAGGTCGAGGAAAGTCTGATGTCCATCAACAAGAAGGTCGCCGTAGCCTACATCGAGAAGTTCGACGCCGGCCTTGACCTTCGCAAGAAACGCGACTTCATCCGCGACTACATCGCCGCGTCCAACGCCGCCACCGGCTCCAAGTTCGACGCCAACGCCAATGTCACCCGCAAGAACATCGTGACCCTTGGCCAGGAACTCTACAAGGAGAACAACATCAAGCAGAACCGTTACATAATGAAGGACAAGATCAAGGCCCTTTACGGCCGTTCGCTCGCCAGCCAGTACATCAAGGATCTGGAGAGCCACGTCCTTTACAAGCACGATGAGAGCGGCACTCCTGGCTATCCTTACTGCGTGGCCATCACGATGTACCCGTTCCTTGTGGACGGTCTGATCAAACTCGGCGGAGTCTCCGTGGCTCCGACCGACCTCAAGTCGTTCTGCGGCGAGTTCATCAACCTGGTGTATTCAATCTCATCCCAGTTTATGGGAGCGGTGGCGACCCCTGAGTTCCTGATGTACCTTGACTATTTCATCCGCAAGGACTATGGTGACGACTACCTCGACCACCTTGAGGACGTGGTGGAGATGAACGCCAAGAAGAGAACCCTTGTCAAGGTCATAGACAACTACTTCCAGCAGGTTGTGCATTCCATGAATATGCCGGCGGGCAACCGTGGCTACCAGACCGTGTTCTGGAACATCAGCTACTTCGACGAGAGCTATTTCCGCGGCGTGTTCGGTGACTTTCGCTTCCCTGACGGCAGCGAGCCTAAGTGGGAGACCCTTTCATGGCTCCAGAAGCATTTCATGAACTGGTTCAACGAGGAGAGGAACCGCTACATCCTGACCTTCCCGGTAGAGACGATGGCTCTGCTGACCGACGGCAAGGACGATTTCATCGACAAGGAATATGCCGACTTCACCGCCGAGATGTGGTCCAAGGGGCACAGTTTCTTCTGCTACCTGTCCGACAGTCCGGACAGCCTCGCGAGCTGCTGCCGTCTGCGCAACTCGATCACCGAACTGGACAAGGTCGATGAGTCACACAACCACACCACACATCAATATTCAATGGGAACCGCCTCTGTGTCAACTGGTTCCAAGTCTGTCATGACCATCAACCTGAACAGGCTCATCCAGCTTGCCACCAGGCGATATTTCCTTGAGAAGAAAGGAGTTGTCGTGGATGGCTCCAAGGCGTTGTCAAGGGCTGACTATGACAAGAACCAGCTTTATGAATATATCCGCGAGGCCGTGACCGAGGAGACCGAGAGGGTGCACAAGTACCAGAAGGCCTTCAACGAGATCATCAAGGATTTCCTCGCCGCGCACATGCTTGATGTCTATCAGGCAGGTTTCATCGACATGAAGAGGCAGTACCTCACAATCGGTGTGAATGGCCTTACGGACGCTGCCGAGTTCCTTGGTCTGACCATCAGCCCGAATCCCGAGTACAACGAGTTTGTGGATGTCATCCTGGAGACCATCAACAGGTCAAACAAGAAAGACAAGACTTCCGACACGATGTTCAACACGGAGTTCGTTCCGGGCGAGAACCTTTCGGGAAAGAACTACAAGTGGGACCAGAAGGACGGGTTTTACGTCTCGCCGAAGCACAATATGTACAGCTCGTACTTCTACAATCCGGAGGACGATTCCCTGTCGATGATCGACAAGTTCAAGCTGCACGGCAACGAGTATGTCAAGCATCTTGACGGAGGCTCCGCCCTGCA
>CAKVBK010000026.1 GCA_934725285.1 uncultured Bacteroidales bacterium
GTACCGGAAGGTGTGGCTGGAACACCTCCTTTTTGGGGTTTTGCTCCGACAGCGGAAGACGCTCTGTACAAGGTTTCGAGTTCGGAACTCTGTACTAATCTTTCATTATTATACAGGCTCTTAGCTCAGTTGGTTAGAGCGCTACACTGATAATGTAGAGGTCGGCAGTTCAACTCTGCCAGGGCCTACAAACCAAGTTTGTTGGCAAAGTCCGGGGGTATAGCTCAGTTGGTAGAGCACCTGCTTTGCAAGCAGGGGGTCTAGAGTTCGAATCTCTATATCTCCACAAAAGAATGTCGGAACAGTATTCGCTGCTCCGACTTTTTTTGTGGAGATACTTCACTCCCTGTCACTACGTAACAGCTACGGTGGGGTATTGTGGAGCGTTCTCCCCAAACCACTTGCATCGCTTTGCGCCATAGTGTTGACTCAAGAATTAACCTATGATCACATCAATGCAAGTAAACGATATCAAGCATAGCATACAGCAAACTATGCCTCTTATCAGATCATATAGGTTACACCTTTTTTCTTTTTTGACCTCGTTTATAACATCTATAATCGAAAGTATGGAGCAAATTCCAAAAGAGGTTCCCATAAGTATTTTCGCATAGAACTGAATCTTAGTAGAGTCCCCGAGCGAGTAAAATATAAGCGAAACTATACCAATAATAATTAATTCATACGAGTACAGTTTGATTCGTGATATATTTTTGATTGTTCTATTGAAATAGTACTTCATTTTATTGTGAATTTATATTTGTGCAATGCAACTTTGATAGTCTTCATCAGCTTCCATCATATCAAGGGCATACATACCTATAGCTAGTGTCTCTCCAGCTATTGTCGGCTCTAATAATCCCACTGCTAATGTGAATATCGCTCTCCTTAAAGCTCTTCTGGACGCTATTCTGTATGCTGCGTAGCACTGGTCAATGGCTGAGGCATTTGTAATGATAATATCATCGCTATTTTTTATATAATAAGCAAATGCGATGCTCAGTGCGAAAATTAGTTTCTCGTTATCGTTGAAATCTGTGTTTTGTGATATTGATTGTAGTACTTTATGTTCGTCCCATTCGGCAATATTTTCTGATTGAGTATACAAATCAACATAATCGATAAAATCTTCATTTAATAGACTCATATCAACATCGCTTTCCTCCAGATCTAAATAGTCTGAATAGGAGGACTTTGTCTGTTTGGAGATAATGATTTTGTGTAATGTAGCGTAGTGCTGGGAATAATTGACCATTTCTGAATATAAATCATACTCAGTAAAATTCGTTTGTTGTTCAGAACAACTGATACAACAAACTGTCGCGATAAAAGTAGTGAGGTAAGTAGTAACGTGTTTCATAAATTAGAATTTTATGCTGCACAATATGACAAATGTATTTCTAAGACAAAATAGTTATTTGCTTGGTGCAGCAATACAAGCTTATAACTTTTCTGTCTTTGTCAAAGGTACAAAATTAAATTATATTATAAAACGTTTTTAAGTGCAAAAAAAGATTATTTATCTATATGTTTTTTAGGCTGTTTCTCTTTTAGTATGAACTTGTTAAGCTTTATTGATAATGTTTTATAAATTCCTGCCGGTCAATATTGACTGGCATGAATCCGTAAGTAATTATCTTACAATTAATTGAAGTTTACGCTCGGATGATTTCCACTTCACCGTCAAGACCGATCTTGATGATCTGCGAGGCGAGGCCGGTGGCACCGGCTTCGAGACGGGGATCTACCGTGTAGTCAACAGCTTTTTTGATCTCCTCTGAGATGTCGGTGAACTTTTGGGGAGTAGGTTCTCCGGAGATGTTCGCGGATGTGGAGACGATCGGTCTGCCGAGTTTGTAGGTAAGCTGTAGGCAGAACTCCATCATTGGAATGCGGATCCCGACTGTGCCGTCAGCCGCCACCGTATTGTGCGCCAGATGGAAGCGGTCTGATTTCCAAGGTTCACCCTCGGCTGGTGCAGGGTAAGTCTTCGCACCAGGGTAGATCAGCGTCATCGGTCTGTCGTTCACCTCGACCAGATCTATGGCCATAGGAGGGATTTCGTTCACGTACAACGCTATCTGATCCAGACTGTTGGCCAGCAGAACCAGCGACTTGCTGTCCGACCGATGCTTTATCTCATAAATCTTCGCGACGGCCTCCGGGTTGGTCGCATCACAGCCAAGTCCCCAGACCGTGTCGGTAGGGTAGAGGATGACACCACCCTCTTTGAGAACCTTCAACGTCTCGTTAAGGATCTCATCTATAGTCTTCTTTTGCATATTCATAAATACTGTGCGTAAACTCACCTTTTTTGCTCACGATTGTCTTTCCAGCCAGTTCCCGTGCGTGGAACTCCATATCCCGCTCACCGCAACATGTTCCAAGGCAGTTTCGTGCGTGGATTACCCCTCGTGACTCACGGCTCCATAAAATGCAGGTAGCAGGCAGTCACCGCAGTCACCGCCGCCGTCTCCGTCCGCAGGCGGCTTGGCCCGAGATGGACCGGCACAAAACCTCGTTCCACGGCCAGCCTGGCCTCTTCCGGAGAAAAATCGCCTTCCGGGCCGATCAGCACGGTAATCGCAGCATCGGCAGGAATTCCTTCCAGAACATCCTCGATGGAGCGTCTCAAAGTCTCGCCCTCAAAACAGTAGCAGATCATCTTGACCCCGGAATCATCCGTGTGCTCCATGATGAAATCCCGCACGGCGACAGGTTCCTCCACCGCCGGCAGTTTCGCTTTCAGACTCTGCTTCATCGCTGAAAGCGCGATCTTGCGGGATCTCTCAGTCTTGAACACCTTGCGTTCGGAACGTTCCCCGATGACCGGAGAAATCACATCCACACCAAGTTCTGTGGCCTTCTCCACGAACCACTCGAAGCGATCGTTGTTCTTCGTCGGGCACACCGCCATATTCAATGAATATGAATGTCCTCCCCAACCGGGAACAGTCTCTATAATCTCCGCATCCGCTCCTTTGGGGGAGTCGTCGCGCAGGCGGCAACGGTGCATATTCCCGTGGCCGTCCACTACGGAGACCTCATCTCCGGCCCTATGCCTGAGCACCTTGACGCAGTGCACGCTCTCTTCGGCATCCAGAAAGGCTGTTCCGCCATCTATTTCGTAAGCATAGAAAATCTCCATACTGCAAAGATACAACATTGAATAATATAGCGTAACTTTGCGCCTATGAAAAAACGTTACGAATCACTGGACGTCCTTAGAGGACTGACCGTCGCCTTTATGTGCGTTGTCAACAATCCTGGCACGTGGGCGCACATATTCCCGCCGCTGAGGCACGCCGGTTGGGATGGCTGCACTCCCACAGACCTCGTGTACCCGTTCTTCATCTTTTGCATGGGCTGCGCGATGGCTTTCTCTTTCTCAAAGTACGAGAAAACAACAGCGAAGGCTTATTTGAAAGTCTTAAAAAGGGGATCGCTGATCTTCCTGGTGGGATTGGCGTTGAACCTGTACCCGTTCTTCCCGACATCGCTCCACGACGAGACATGGTCTTTCGGACAAAACTACCTTTACTGGCTTCAGCATAAACGAATATTCGGTGTCCTCCAAAGAATAGGAATGGCGTATGCCATCGCAGGCTGCCTTGCCCTGTGGCTTAAAAAGCCCGGAAAGATTCTGGCGGCGATAGCGACACTCTGCTTGACTTACACGGGAATATTGCTGATCTTCGGCCGTGATCCGGGATCGTTCACCCTTGAAGGCAATGTCTCCGTGAGGATAGACACATGGCTGGTCGGCGGCAATCATTGCTACCACGGCTACAACGGAACTGATTTCGACCCGGAGGGTGTCCTTGGCTCGATGACCGCCGCATGTTCATGCCTCCTCGGCTACATGATCGGCTCGATGATCCACGGATCTCAAAAGAATATGTCCGCCACCGGCAATTCCCCTGACAGGGTTGTCAACAGGACATTTGTCTATGGCTGTCTGTCCTTGATTTTAGGCGTTGTCCTCAGTATTTGGATTCCGATCAACAAGCCTCTTTGGTCTGTCTCGTATGTCTTCTATGCCGGAGGCTGGGCGATGCTCGCGTTGGCTTTCCTTGCCTATCTGCTTGACGTCAAAGGGTACGAGAAGCCTTTCGTGCCTTTCAAGGCCATGGGTATGAACGCATTGATGGCTTTCGTGTTCTCCGGTGTCATCGCCAAGAGCTACGGCTTCTTCGGATTCTCCCCGAGCCGTTACTTCGGCGCCAATGAATATGTCTCCCTGCTTTGGGCGATCATATTCGCTACAATAATATTCAGCCTGCTGTGGGTTCTCTACAAGAAGAAGATCGTGATTAAACTGTAAGTAAAATGTTCATAGGACTGATTTCCGACACTCACGGAGTGTTCGCTGAGGATGTGAGGAAGTTCCTGGAGCCGGTGGACCAGATCTGGCATGCGGGGGATTTCGGAACTCTTCAGTGCGCTAAGGACATTGCCGCTTTCAAGCCTTTGATCGGTGTCTACGGCAACTGTGACGGGCTTGATGTGAGACATGACTATCCTGCTTTTCAAAGTTTTGAGTGTGAGGGTTTAAGAATACTGATGACGCACATAGGCCTGAGGCCTGGCTGTTATTGGGCATTTAATCCGCATCAGCCCATGTACGATTTGCGAGCCAAGGCTCTTCTTGATTCGTATCATCCTGACATATTCATCTGTGGGCACACGCATATTCCTCAGGTATTCAAGGACAAGCGGGGCGAATTTCTGTTCATGAATCCTGGCGCATGTGGCTTCCAAGGCTCAAATGATGTGCCGAGGTTGGCTCTCCGCTTTCGGATTGAAAGCGGAAATGTGTCGGATTTGGAAAAATGCGAGTTCCGAAGATAAACGATTTAGGCGAAAAAAGACTGAAAAAGTATTGTAAATTTCGGAAAACTATGTATTTTTGCACCTTGAAAAAACGAGTTGAAGCAACTATAGTTTTTAATTTTATATTGTTATGAAAAAGGTATTTATGTCTTTCGCAGTTGTAGCTCTTATGGTAGCTGCTTCTGCTTGCGGAAACAACGCGAAGAAGGCTGAGGCTGCTGAAGGTGAGGCTACTGAGACCGCTGTTGAGGCTACTGAGGCAACAACAGACACAACAGCTGCTTGCTGTGATTCAACAGCTGCCTGCTGCGATTCAACAGCTAAAGCTGAGTAATTTCAGCCGTTGATTCCCGAAAGGGGCTTTTGGTGCGGTGTCCGGGTCCAAAACCCAGATGCTGCAATTTTTTTTGTCTTCCGCTGTCCTTTCATTATCTTTGAAGAGATGTCCGGTTGCTGCCATGAACACTGTAGAAAAGACCGGAGGCCGACATGTAACAGTTACGCTTATGAAGGAAAAATCAGTATGGTTCTGCTCCAATTGTGGCAATGAATATCCCAAATGGATGGGGCGCTGTCCGGCTTGCGGGGAATGGAACACAATGGTGGAGCAGAAAGTCGTGACAGGAGGCGCGAGAAAGTCTGCTGTCGCGGATTCTGTTCCGGGAGCTGGCCGCAAACCACAGAATCTGAATGAGATCGACTCCAGCTCGGAGACGAGGCTTTCCCTGAGCAATGAGGAGATAGACAGAATTCTCGGCGGTGGTATAGTGGAGGGATCTCTCGTGTTGATCGGCGGAGAGCCGGGAATCGGCAAGTCCACTCTTTCCCTTCAGATTCCGCTTGGCTGTCCGTCCCTGAAAACCCTCTATGTGACAGGCGAGGAGAGCCTGCGACAGGTCAAGATGCGCGCCGACCGTTTGGGCGGTAATGCCTCCAACTGTCAGATTTACAGCGAGACACTGATTGAGAACGTGGTGGCGCAAGCTCGTGTGATCGAACCGGATCTGATGATCGTGGATTCCGTACAGACGATGTTTTCGCAGACGGTTGATTCCACTCCGGGATCGGTGACCCAGATCAAAGAGGTCGCGGCTATCCTTCTCCGGTTCGCCAAGGAGACCGGTATTCCGGTCATCCTGATCGGGCACATCACCAAGGAAGGCTACATCGCCGGCCCTAAGATACTGGAACACATTGTGGACGTGGTGCTTCAGTTCGAAGGTGACAACAGAGGCTCGTACAGGATTCTGCGCAGCATCAAGAACAGGTTCGGCTCCACTTCCGAATTGGCTGTCTTCGAGATGACCGGCAAAGGGCTCCGCGAAGTCTCCAATCCTTCCGAACTGCTTATCCCTATGCACGAGGCCGGGCTCAGCGGAACCGCCATCAGTGCGATGCTGGATGGAACGAGACCCTTCCTCTTTGAAGTCCAGGCGCTTGTCAGTTCAGCGGTCTACGGCACGGCGCAGCGTTCCGCGACAGGCTTCGATGTGAGGCGGCTGAACATGCTTTTGGCGGTTCTTGAGCGCAGGGCCGGCTTCAAGCTTGCACAGAAAGATGTTTTCCTGAATATGGCGGGCGGACTCAAGGTCAGCGATCCTGCATGTGATCTGGCCGTCATCGCGGCGGTCCTGTCCTCAAACTTCGATTTCGCCATTCCATCCGACAACTGTTTCTCCGGAGAGATCGGCCTCAGCGGAGAGATCCGCCCTGTAGCTCAGATCGACCGCCGTGTCTCGGAGGCTTCCCGCCTTGGGTTCAAGAAGATATTCATTTCTTCGTTCGCGTCTTTGGATCTGAAGCCGCATGGCATTGAGGTTGTCCAGGTGGCGGATGTGCCCGCCCTTGTCCGCAGCCTTTTCAAATAGTTTTTCCGGCGCCGGGCTGCCGGAGTGGCTGCCGGCTCTGGCATAGAACGGCTATATTCGTAATATTGAAAAAAATGTGTATATTCGCCAAGTTTTAAGTCTAAACAAAACGAGATATGAATCTTAGAGACATCAAGAAGGACATTGAATATGTCATCGGAGCTTTCATCGATGATTGCTCCCTCTTCAGCGCACTTAACCAGAAAGCTGACGATGAGGCTTTGGGCGGACTCTTCGATGAGGCTGTCAAACTCTACAATGACCTCAGAGACAAAGTGAACGCAAAGGTGGAAGGCAAGAAGGGGCATAAGGCCGCATACTACGCCGGAATCCGCAAGGAACTCCTTGAAAAGACTGACGCTATGTATCAGAAGCTCAGCGAACTCATCAAGGCGACGGCAAAGTAAGCCATTCCTTTTGCTGAAAAAAAATTATGGGAAGGTCACTTGGACCTTCCCTTTTTTATTCACCTGACGCCGGAGGATGATGTCCGGCTGCGGAGTTTATTGTTTCCTTGATTTCCGTTGTCCCTTGCCGGATTATTTTCCTGCAAGATGCTTCTCCCATGCCCATGCCGCGGCCAGGGTGTCCTCTATTGACCTTTCGGCCTTCCATCCAAGCTCTTTGTTGGCGAGCGTGGGGTCCGCCCAGATCGCTGTCACGTCACCTGCGCGGCGCGGCGCGAACTTGTAGTTCAGCCTCAGCCCGTTGGCCTTCTCGAACGCGTTGATGAGCTCCATCACTGACAGCGGTTTGCCGGTGCCGATGTTGAAGATCTCATATTCCTTCTTCATCTTTCCATCGAGCATTCTGCGGACGGCGAAGACATGCGCCTTGGCAAGGTCCACGATGTCGATGAAGTCCCTCTGGCATGTGCCGTCCGGGGTAGGGTAGTCGTCTCCGAAGACCGAAAGGCACTCGCGTTTGCCGATGGCTGTCTGAGTGATGTAGGGCACAAGGTTGTTAGGCACGCCGCGCGGAAGCTCGCCGATAAGCGCTGACGGATGCGCTCCGATCGGGTTGAAGTACCTCAGCGCGATTCCCTTGACATTTGAATATGCCTTTACTGAGTCCCGCAGTATGTCCTCACACATCTGCTTCGTGTTGCCGTAAGGAGATGTTGCCGGCTGCCTCGGCGACTCCTCTGTCACAGGAAGTTTCTCCGGCTCGCCGTAGACTGTGGCGGAAGAAGAGAACAGGATATTCTCGCATCCGTGTTTCCTTGCGGTCTCGATGACGTTCATAAAAGACTCCAGATTGTTCCTGTAATATTTCAGCGGTTCGCTTACAGACTCGCCCACGGCCTTGAACCCGGCGAAGTGTATGACCGCATCGATCTTGTGGGCCGTGAACAGAAGTTCCGTAGCCACCGGATCGCAGAAATCCATCTTGATGAAAGGGATATCCTCCCTTCCTGTGATTTTCTTGACACCATCGTAGCAAGTCTCGTCGCAGTTTGACATGTTATCGGCCACGATCACATCGTAACCGGCCTCGATAAGTTCCACGGTAACGTGGCTTCCGATAAATCCGGCACCGCCGGACACTAGGACACATTTTTTCATATCTTTGAATATTTTGATTCAAGTCCGTTCCGCACATGCGGTTTATGCGCTGCAAATTTAGCAATAAAACACTATTTTTGTATTTATGAAATCAGTAATATTCACACATACTTTTGTCAGCGCTTTGGCATTGTGCTGCGCTGTGGCTTCCGCTCAGATCCCCGCCTCAAAACTTGTTCTCAAGTCCAAGGCGCAGAAATATATAGAGTTGGCCTCCCGTAACGACTTGTTGGAATCATCCGTCTTCGGAGTACTCGCCAAGACCGAGGGAGGCGACACCTTGGCCGTATGGAACAGCGGTCAAAGGATGGTTCCAGCCTCAACCATGAAGCTGATAACCACCGGAATGGCTATCCACCGTCTCGGCCCGGACTTTAAGTACGTCACCCGTATAGCCCACAGCGGCACGGTCAAGGACGGAGTTCTTGACGGAGACCTTTACATAGTTGGCGGTGGTGACCCCACGATCGCTTCCAAGGACTCCATAGCGATTCCTCGGGCCGAACTCTTCGCCAGATGGAAATCTTTTCTGGACAAGGCCGGCATCAAGAGGATCAACGGCAAGGTTATCGGTGACGGCCGCTACTTCGATGGCCCTCTGGAGCACGACACATGGAGCTATCAGGACATCGGCACAGCCTACGGAGCCGGAGGCAACGGCCTCTGCTTCTACGAGAATGCCCAGGACTTCAAGGTGAGCGCCGGTGCCACGGTCGGTTCTCCTGTCAACGTCACAGTGTCTTTCCCGAACACTCCATGGATGAAGTATGAATATCCCTGCAGGACCGCTCCGGCCGGCACCGGTGACCAACTCTACCTCTTCAACACCGAATTTCTCCCTTACGCCGAGATCCGGGGATTCTTCGCCATCGACCGCAAGCCCAGGACAGAGGAATTCAGCAACAAGTTCGGAGCCTACACATGCGCCCATTATTTCTGTGAATATCTGAGATCCAAAGGTGTGCCGGTTTCCGAGGGTCCTGCCGACATACGCCTCGGACGCGTCCGCTCCAACCTGTCTTCCAATGAATATGGCCCCTATGCCTCTGGAGTGGACAATCTGAATATGCTCGGTCAGACATATTCCCCGTCCCTTGGCCGCATCGCCCGTGAGACGAATCTGAAAAGCGACAACTTCTACGCCGAGACCCTTTTCCGTACCCTTGGCCGGAGACTTCATCATTCCGCTTCCTATGATTCCTCGTATGTAGCTGTGAATGAAGTGATGAGCAGCCTTGGCGTCAGCCTGGATGAAGTCCGCGTTGTAGATGGCAGCGGTCTGGCCCGCCACAACTACGTCTCCCCGTCATTCTTTGTCCGTTTCCTTTCCGCTATGATGGACAGTCCGTCGTTCGGGGATTACATCCAGACCATCGGCCGGCCAGGTGACCGTCATTACGAGTCCCGCCTCCGCGAGGCCCCCGCCTCCGTCAAATCCAGAGTGCATCTCAAGAGCGGCTCCATGAACGGTGTCCGTTGCTTCTCCGGCTACATCGAACCATCGGCCGGCTCCAAGTCCGACACCATCATATTCTCCATAATGACCAACAACTCCATGGCTCCAGCCTCGCGCATCGACCCCATAATCGACCGCATAATCATCCTCCTTGCCGCTGACAACTGATCTTGACTGATCTTGATTGTCAGTCCTGCGGAAAGTAGAACGGACTGCGGAAGACGGAGATGACATCGGATCCATCAGCGTCGATGTGACCGACTATGCGGCGGGCGCGGAGAGGTTTGCGGTCGTAGAAATCCTCCGCGGAGGAGTCAAGCGAATTAATCCGCACAATCTGTGCCGAGTGGATGAACTTGCCGTCGCCGATGTACATACCCACGTGTGTGGCCTTCTCCTTGGTGCTGTCAGTCGCCGCCTTGCCCCAGAAAAGAAGATCTCCCGGGAGCAGGTCACTCCAATCAACATCGCCATTGTCATTGAATATTCTCACATCTTCTCCGACCTTTGCCTGCTGGGAGGCGTTGCGGGGAAGAAGCACTCCGTTTGCGAAATAGACGCTTCGGGAGAGTCCGCTGCAGTCCACGTTCTTGATGGACGTGCCTCCCCACATGTAAGGGACACCGAGAAACCTGTGGCCTGTGGCCAGAAGATCATGCCTGAAACCGTTCTCGTCCAAAGTCTTGTTTTTCCGATCCTTCGCCCATTTGTAAAACACGGCGACATCCTTGGCCGGCACGTAACCTGTCTTGCCGGACGGCAGCACGACACCGACGAACTTCTTTCTCATGACCGCGCGCCCTTCCTCATAAACTTTGTGTCGCCCGCCGGAATGCGTCTTGACACCATACATGATCCGCACGATGTCTCCGAGCACGAAATCTGAAACAATCCTGGAATCCTCCGATGGCTCTGAGTAGATGTGCGTGAATGAAGCTGTGCAGATGTACTTCGGGGCTTCCAGATAGTCCTTGATCTCATCCTCGCTCATCTGGACCAGCCCCATCTCATTGGCCCATGCCGTGTAAGGCTCCGGGCTCTTTATCTTGACCCAGTAACTTGACTTGTCCAAAATTTCGACCACCGTTCCCATCAACGCCTGGTCTCCAAGTTCGGCGGCATAGTCCGGAGCCTCACGCATAAAGTTGGCGGAGAACTCGACCACAGCCCATTTCTTAGGGGTTTCCTGCGCAGGTGATGCAAGGCAGAATGACACCAGCGCGATGATGAATGACAAAACTTTCATGAGCATATTCATAACAAATCTCTTTTTGCGTTGTAAAAATATTCACATTTGATTAGTTTTGCAAGTGGTATGGATGGTAAAAGATACAATTCGTTCGTGGGCTATTACCGGCAAAGGTACGGCGAGCGGCTTCAGAAACTGGTTCTGGATGCTGGTTTTTCGTGTCCGAACAGAGACGGGACGGTTGGCCGGGGAGGATGCACCTACTGTGACAACGCGGCTTTCCATCCTGGCTACAGCACACCGGGCAAGCCGCTCATGACCCAGATCGACGAAGGAATAGAGTTCCAGAAGGTCCGCTATCCGAGGGCGAGGCACTATCTGGCATATTTTCAGGCATATTCGAACACATACGCCACGTTGGATCGGCTGAAGGCTCTGTATGAGGAGGCCCTGGGCCATCCCGAGGTGGTGGGAATTGTGATCGGCACGCGCCCGGATTGCGTTGATGTAGAGAAACTTGACTATCTGGCTGATCTGGCGGGAGGACGCGTTCTTCCAGATTGGTATCGTTTCCTCCGGCAATCCCGGAAACCAGAAGATCCGGCCGCAGAGCTTGTCGCCCGTCCGGAATCACCAGCCCTCGACGCGTCCGGAACCATCCTCACCGCTCCAATAGTGGTGGTTGAGTACGGTATCGAATCATGTCACGACAGCACCCTGCGCCACATCAACCGTGGCCACGATTTCGAGTGCGCCCGCAAAGCCTTGGAAATGACCGCCGAAAGAGGCATCGACACAGGTGCCCATTTCATCCTCGGCCTTCCCGGCGAGACTCGCGAAATGCTCCTCGAACAGTGTGGCGTCATCTCCTCTCTGCCTTTGCGTTCCGTCAAATTCCATCAACTCCAGATCGTCAAAGGCACCGCGATGGAAAAGGAATATGCCGCCGACCCTTCGGCCTTCTACCGTCCCGGCCTTGACGAATATCTTGACTTTGTCATCGACATCCTCGAACGTCTGCGCTCCGATCTTTACATCGAACGGGTCGCCGGCGAGGTGCCTCCACGCTTCGTGAACGACACCCCTTGGGGACTTGTCCGCAACTTTGAGATCCTGCGTCTTCTGGACAGACGCCTGGAGGAACGAGACACTTGGCAGGGGCGGCTATATTCAATTTCCGGTCGATCAGACGGCGAAAGTTCCGTTTGTCTGAAAGATGACTGCCGCGCCGGAAGCGGTTTTTGAGCTATAAAAAGACAATAAAAGCAGAACGGCGCTTCCACAGCGCCAACTATTGCGTGAAAATTCTTATATTTGTCAAATTTATTTGATAACAATGGCGAAATTTGTAAACCGAGAGATTCCTGAAGGCCTCACCTTCGATGACGTTTTGCTGGTTCCGGCACATTCCGATGTACTTCCTCGTGACGTTGATGTCACCACAAATTTCACGACAGACATCAAACTCCACACCCCGATCGTGTCGGCGGCGATGGACACAGTCACAGAAGCCGATCTTGCCATAGCTATGGCAAGAGCCGGTGGTATTGGCGTGATTCACAAGAATATGACCATAGAGAAGCAGTGCGAGCAGGTCCGTCATGTGAAGAGGGCTGAGAACGGGATGATCTACGATCCTGTGACGATCAGTCCGGATGCCACAGTGGGCAATGCCTTGGCGATGATGAAGAAGCATCACATCGGCGGCATCCCTGTCGTGGACGCCAACGGATTCCTGATCGGTATCGTCACGAACCGTGACCTTCGTTTCCAGGAGGATATGCAGCTGCCGATCGCGGAGGTGATGACAAAAGATGACCTTGTGACCGCCCCTAAGGGCATCACCTTGGCCGACGCGACGAAGATTCTCCAGCACAGCAAGGTCGAGAAACTCCCTGTTGTCGACAACGACGGCAAACTTGTGGGACTTATCACCTACAAGGACCTTATGAAGATCAAGGACAACCCTATAGCTTCAAAGGACAGCAAGGGACGTCTTCTTGTGGCCGCCGCCGCCGGAATCAAGTCCGATACCCTTGACAGAATAGGGCTTCTAATCGACGCCGGAGCGGATGCTGTTGTCCTTGACACGGCTCACGGTCACTCCGAAGGTGTCCTTAAGATGATCAAGAAGGCATGTGACGCCTACAAGGATTTCCAGATCATAGCCGGAAACGTTGCAACTGCAGCAGGTGCGAAGGCTCTTGCCGATGCCGGTGTGAAGGCCGTGAAGGTCGGAATCGGACCGGGCTCGATCTGTACCACGAGAATCATCGCCGGAATCGGCGTGCCGCAGCTCACCGCTGTCATGGAGGCCGCAGAGGCTCTAAAGGGGACGGGTGTGCCTGTGATCGCTGACGGCGGCATAAGATATTCGGGAGACATCGTCAAGGCTCTTGCGGCTGGTGCCAGCACCATCATGGCCGGCTCACTGCTCGCCGGAACCGAGGAGTCCCCTGGCGAGACCATCATCATGAACGGCCGCCGTTTCAAGTCATATCGCGGAATGGGTTCTCTCGAAGCCATGGAGCAGGGCTCCAAGGACAGGTACTTCCAGGACATGGAGTCCGACATCAAGAAGCTTGTCCCTGAGGGCATCGTGGCCCAGGTGCCTTACAAAGGGACCGTTTCCGAAGTCGTTTACCAGCTGGTCGGCGGTCTCAGGGCCGGAATGGGCTATTGTGGCGCCCATACGGTCGAGGAACTCAGGAACGCCCAGTTCGTCCGCATCACGAACGCCGGTTTCCTTGAGAGCCACCCGCATGATGTGACCATCACCAAGGAAGCCCCTAACTATTCACGCTGATCAGTGATGTCCATGAGGTTGCGCATATTCATAATGGCCGCTGCCGTTGCCGTCATTCCGTCATGCAAGGCAATATCCTCGCTGATTCACGACGGTGAGGTGGTCGCCAGGCTGGGGGACCATAAGCTCTATCGTTCAGAGCTGGACGATGTGATTCCAAAGGGCACTTCTCCGGAGGACAGCGTGAACCTTGCCAACCTCTACATCAATTCGTGGGTGAAGGACAAGGCTTTCCTCGACATCGCCCAGCAGCGTCTGTCCAAGGAGGAGAAGGATGTCTCAAAGGAACTTGAGGCCTATCGCCAGTCGCTTCTCCGTTACCGTTACGAGCAGCGCTACATCAATGAGCGTCTCGACACCACCGTCTCCCGAAAGCAGATTGATGAATATTATGGCTCGCACAAAGAGTCCTTCAAGCTGGAACGGCCTATCCTTAAGGCTCGTTTCATGAATATCCCGAAGGCCTCCCCGAATCTTCAGAAAATCAAGAAACTGATGTCTTCTGACAAGGTTGAGGACGTGGTGGCGGCAGACAGCATCGCCTTTAATTCGACCCAACATTATCACGATTTTTCCAATGAATGGATCGATGCTGTAAAGCTGGCAGCTGAGTTTGGTGTGGACTATGTCCAGATGTTGTCTCAGCGCAATGGCCGCTTCATCGAGATACCGGATGGGGAAAGCAACGTTTCCGTGGCCTACATTGTGGATTATATGAAGGCCGGGGAGACCGCTCCTGTGGATTACTGTGAGGACAGGATAAGGGACATAATCATAAGCGGAAGAAAGCACGCGCTTCTTGCCGGTTTGGAACGGGACTTGATAGAAGACGCCAAGGTCAAGGAAAACTTTGAAATATATTCGAAATGATAAAGAAAATAGCAATCACACTCTTCGCCTTCGCCGCTGCCTGCGCGATGGCCTCAGCTCAGAAATACAAGTATGTCGACAAGACCGTGGCGGTTGTCGGCAATGAAGTGATCATGATTTCTGACATCGAAGGCGCTGTCAAAGACAGATCCGCGCAAGGTATGTCTTCGGACCGCAATGTCCGTTGTGAGGTACTGGAGTCCATCCTGGAATCGAAGATTTTCCTTATGCAGGCCAGGATTGATTCCCTTACGGTCAATCAGGACATGGTGGATGGGAGTCTTTCCCAACAGGCAGACAGGATGTTGACCTATCTTGGGGGCGAGGACAAGGTTGAGGAATATTTCGGCAAGCCTCTGTACCGTCTCCGTCAGGAATGGCGCAAGCAGTATGAGGAAATGAGTCTTACGCAACAGGCCCAGCAGGAGATCATGAAGCAGATTCCGGAGATGACTCCTTATGATGTCAAGGAATATCTTGACACAGTTGACACCAAGAATCTTCCGATTGTGCCGATCAAATACCAGCTAAGCCAGATATGTCTATATCCAGATCGTGAGGCCGCCAACCTTGCCGTGCGCGAGAAGCTGCTTGACCTGCGTGAGAGAATAATCAATGGAGAAAAATTCTCTACCCTAGCCAGGATATATTCGGAAGATCCGGGGAGCGCCCGCAAGGGTGGTGAACTCGGAATGGCTTCCAAATCAATATTCTGGCCAGTTTTCTCGGATGCCGCCATGGCTTTGAAACCAGGAGTCATCTCGCAGATTGTCGAGACTCCCGACGGGTTCCACATCATCGAGGTCATCGAGAAGAAGGGAGACATGTTCAACGCACGTCATATCCTGATGAAGCCGAAGTATACGGATGAAGACAGGGAAAAGGCGTTCAAGACATTGGACAGCCTCAGGACCGAGATCAACAACAACGCGGTGTCATTCAAGATGGCGGCCAACTTCTATTCTCAGGATCCGGCCACCAGAACTAACGGCGGGCAGATGTCTGATCCGAACACAGGTTCTGCATATTTCGAGATAGATCAGCTCAAACCTGAAGACTATTTGGCGATCAAGGATTTGAAGGAAGGTGAGATCTCGCAGCCGATCGAGTCAACCGACAATGACGGCCGTCAGGATCAGGTCAAGGATTATGTGGTCGGAAAGACGATCTATAAGATCATCCGTGTGGACAAGATCATTCCGGCCCACACCGCTTCGTTTGAGGAAGATTTCAGCCAGCTTCAGGAACAGGTTCGTCAGGACAAGCAGATGAAGGCGATTGACGACTTCCTTGCGAAGAAGATCAAGGAGACGCACATCGTGATTGATCCTTTGTTCAGGGATTGCGATTTCCGCCGTCCAGGCTGGGCGTCAAAGTTTTCTGAAGACTGATGTTCGGAAGACGTCTGTCATATTCATTCCTGCTTCTGCTGGTATCGTTCAGTCTCTTCGCTCAGAAAAATGAGCGGAGAGACAGTCTTGTACGCTTGCTTGGATGCGATGAGCTTCAGCAGGTTGAGGAAAAAGGCTTTAATTTCAGGAAGGCGCTGGGGCACGCGCGTTTCGAGCACAACTCGACATTGCTGGTCTGCGACACAGCTCTTTGGAACGTCAACCAGAACATCATCAATGCGTTCGGCAACGTCAAGATCATCCAGAACAACACCGTGCTGAGCAGTGACCGTCTTGACTATCTGATCGATCAGGATTTGGCGGAGTTCCGTGGCACCCTCGTCCAGCTTCAGGACAAGGACAAGAACACGTTGAGGACCAGGGATCTGGACTATAATACCAAGGATAGTGTCGCCGTGTTCAGGCGGGGCGGCGCATTGCGGGACAAGGATGGCCAGATCATAGAAAGTGACGACGGGTACTATTATTCGAAGACGAAGACATTTGATTTTATGGGGAATGTGAATATGTACACGGACTCCATCTTCGTCAAGACCGATAATCTGACGTACAACACGGCCAGCAACATCGCTGTCTTCGGAACTGGTACGAACGCCTGGAAAGACAACAATATGCTGTCCTCCAAGGCCGGTGAATATGACCGTAACATCGAGAGGTTCACATTCACGAAGGACGTTCATCTGTTGACTTCCGAACAGGAGGCTTGGGCTGACACCTTGGTGTTCTACCGCATACCGAACGACGTTGAGATGTTCGGCCACGTGGAACTGCTTGACACAACGAGAAATGTGGCCGCTTTGGCCGGCTATGTGCAATACATTGATTCGCTGTCCTGCGTGAAACTGGCCCGTGATCCGGCCGTGATCGCCATCAGCGAGCAAGGCGAGAAGAGGGACACGGCCTATATCGGGGCCGACACATTGGTTCTTCGCTCCTTTATGAGGTTCGAGGTGGATTCCACGGAGGTTGAGGCGGCCAGTGCCCGTCTGAAAGAACTGAATGTCGATCCTGTCACAGAGTACCGACGCAAGGCCGCTGAAGCCGCCCGTGCCGCCGCTGAGGAAGCCCGCAAGAAGATGGCTGAGGAGGATCCCAATGCGGCCGGGGCCGTTGACCGTGGGCGCGGTGCCTCCAAGAATGCTTCCTCGACGGAATCTGCCGCTGAAGTCTTGACTGGAAATGCGATCGGCGGGAATCCGGGCACGTCCGGAAAAGGTGGGCGAAAGAAACAGATTCTGCCCGCTCCATTGGATGATGAGCTGGCTCCGGAGTTACCGCTTTGGTCATTTGGGCATCCACAGTCTCCTGACTCTCTGTCTAGGAAAGCCTTGGCCGATTCGCTTAAGGCTGCTGGTGACAGTCTTGGAATCAGAACCGATTCCTTGGCCGTCTCGGCAGATTCTCTTTCCGTGTCTGATTCACTTGCTGTACGTGACTCTCTTGCCGTGGCGGATTCTTTGGCTCTCGCTCCAAAGGACTCCTCCAAGATTAATTTCATTTACGGAATCAAGAATGTCAAGGTCTTCAGAAATGATATGCAGGTTACATGTGATTCGTTGGCCTACAATGATCTGGATTCTTTGGTCCGTCTGTATCAGACCCCGGTTGTCTGGAATGAGGTTCGCCGCCAGTACACCGCGGACAGCATCACCGTGATAGTCAAGAACCAGACAATAGACCGTGCCAGCCTGATGTCCAATGCCTTCATAATAGTCCAGGAGGATTCTGTCTCCTACGATCAGATTCGCGGTGCGGAGATGATGGCTTATTTCGACAGTACCGGAACGCTGAAGCGGTTCGATGCCATGGGTGGGGCCTCCGGTGTGTTTTTCATAGAAGAGGACGGCACTCTTGCGACAGTCAATAAGTTTGAGTCCAAGATGCTGACAGCAACATTGCAGAATGGCAATATTCAGGATTTGAACTATTTCGACGCAGTCAAGAGTGATGCCTACCCTGTGGTTCAGATGAAGAAGGATGAGAAGATCCTCAAGGGTTTTGATTGGGAACCGGACAAACGTCCTAAAGGCCCTGAGGACATAACATCCTATACTCCGAGAGAGTCTGAAAGGCGGCGTTATGAATCGGTTCCAAAAACAAAGTTCACCCAGACAGACATCTATTTCCCTGGATATATGGGCAGCGTTTACAAGATGCTGGCTCAGCAGGATTCCTTGAAAAGAGTTCGTGATGCTGAACGCAAACGTCTTGAGGCAGAGCGTAAGGCGACGGAAGCCCGTCTTGCCGACAGTTTGAGCACTGCCGCGGCGGCGGATAGTCTAGCCTTGCGGGACAGCCTTGCCACAAAGGATAGTCTTGCGATTGGGAATATTCAGAAAGACAGTCTTGCACGGAAGGACAGTCTGGCCCAACGGGATAGCAGTCTGGCCTTAAGTAAGGACAGCATTGGTGTCAAGTCGGGCGGACAATCCGTTATGTCCTCAGACACGACCGACGTCAAGAAGGCGGAAAAGGCTCGGCGGCGGGCGGAGAAAGAAAAAGCCCGTCAAGAAAAAGCAGCCGCGAAGGAGGCTCGTTGGGCAGAGTTGGATGCCAAGGATGCAGCCAAGGCGAAGGCGAAGGAGGAAAAGGCTTTGGCAAAGAAGAGAGCCAAGACTCTGAAAACCCTGAAGGCGATGGAGAAACGAAGGGCTAAAGAGGAGAAGATGATTGAACGCTACAAGGCTCGTTACGAAAAACAAAAAGCCAAGAAAGAAGCCAAGGCCGCCAGGAAATCCGGCAAAGGATCACTTCGACAGGCTGCCACAGAATAATGGCCGCTGAGTGGGCCGATGCTCCATATTAATAAGGACTGACCTGATGGCCAGTCCTTTATTCTTGTGAAAGAGTATCTATTACAGAAGTTTTTTCTTAAGGGCGTCGATCATGTCCACCGTCATCGTCTCCAGATCGTATGACGGAGTCCATCCCCACTCCTCGCGGGCGCATGAATCATCCATCTTGTCCGGCCATGAATCGGCGATCGCCTGACGTACCGGGTCAACCTCGTAACGCATCTTGAATCCAGGAATATGCTCCTCTATCTTTTTGCGCAGAATCTCAGGATCAAAGCTCATAGAAGCGATGTTGAATGAGTTGCGGTGTTTCAGCTTTGAAGGGTCCGCATTCATGATGTCCACTGCCGCCTTAAGGGCGTCCGGCATGTACATCATGTCCATGTAGGTCCCGGCGGCGATAGGGCAGACGAACTCCTCACCTTTCACGGCCGCATAGTAGATCTCAACGGCATAGTCAGTTGTGCCGCCGCCTGGAAGAGTGACGTTGGAGATCAATCCCGGGAATCTCACTGAACGAGTGTCCACACCGTATTTCGTGTGATAGTAGTCACTGAGCAATTCGGTGGCGACTTTGGTAACACCGTACATCGAACGCGGTCTCTGGATTGTGTCCTGAGGAGTGTTGATGTGCGGAGTCTCCGGGCCGAAGGAACCGATAGAAGATGGCGTGAACACAGCCACATTGTTCTCGCGAGCTATTTCAAGAATATTCATCAATCCATCGATCTGGATGTGCCATGCCAGCTGCGGCTTCCTTTCCGCCACTGCTGAGAGCAGTGCAGCAAGGTTGTAGATTGTGTCGATGTCGTACTTCTTGACGATGCCCAGAAGCTGCTCGCCGTTGCAGACATCAGCCTCCTCGGCAGGGCCGCTTTCAAGCAGGACTCCCTTTGGCTCGGCACCCTTGATGTAGCCGGCGACAACGTTGCCTTCCGGGTACATATTCCTGATTTTCATTGTCAGCTCGGAGCCGATTTGTCCGGTCGAACCTATCACTAGTACATTTTTCATTGCTGTTCGCTTGTTTATTGCTAAATTAGCATCTACAAATTTACATTATTTTCTGAGATATGGCCTTAATAATGTCAAAATCTAAACAAATTTCTCAAAAATTGATATATTTGTCAGTGCGAAATCGAAACGTTTTATAAAATTATCAGATATGTACGGAAAATTCCAGGAACATCTAAAGGCAGAGCTTGCCTCCATCAAGGAAGCCGGACTCTACAAGAATGAAAGAAACATCGCCTCGGCTCAGTCTGCTGAGATCACTCTTCAGGACGGCAGCAAGGCCCTGAACTTCTGCGCCAACAACTATCTTGGACTCGCTGATTCTCCGAGGCTTATCGAAGCCGCGAAGAAGGCGATGGACGAGAGGGGATTCGGAATGTCCTCTGTCCGTTTCATCTGCGGAACACAGGATCTTCACAAGGAACTTGAGGCCGCCATCTCCGACTTTTTCCACACCGAGGACACAATCCTTTACGCGTCATGCTTCGATGCCAACGGCGGTGTGTTCGAACCGCTTCTCACAGCTGAGGACGCGATCATCTCCGACTCCTTGAACCATGCGTCCATCATCGACGGTGTGCGTCTTTGCAAGGCAGTCCGTTACCGCTATGCCAACGCTGACATGGCCGACCTTGAGCGTTGTCTTCAGGAGGCTCAGGCCCAGAGGTTCCGCATCATCTGCACCGATGGAGTGTTCTCTATGGACGGCAACGTCGCTCCGATGGACAAGATCTGCGGGCTCGCCGAGAAATATGACGCCCTCGTGATGGTAGACGAAAGCCATTCCGCCGGAGTAGTCGGCAAGACAGGCCATGGTGTCGCGGAGCAGTTCAATTGCTACGGCCGCATCGACATATTCACAGGTACTCTCGGCAAGGCATTCGGCGGCACCGTCGGCGGATTCACCACAGGCCGCAAGGAGATCATCGACATGCTACGCCAGCGCTCCCGCCCTTATCTGTTCTCCAACTCCCTGCCTCCGATGATCGTCGCCGCCGGCATCGAGATGTTCAAGATGCTCAAGGAAAGCAACGAACTCCACGACCGTCAGCAGGAGAATGTTAACTACTTCCGTGACAAGATGCTGGCCGCCGGATTTGACATCAAGCCGACCCAGAGTGCCATCTGCGCGGTGATGCTCTACGATGCGCCGCTTTCCCAGAAGTTCGCCGCCAAAATGGCCGAGGAAGGAATATTCGTGACCGGTTTCTACTATCCGGTGGTTCCTAAGGGCCAGGCCCGCATCCGTGTCCAGCTCTCCGCCGCCCACAAGCGCGAGCACCTCGACAAAGCCATCGCCGCTTTTATCAAAGTCGGCAAGGAACTTGGTGTCATCAAGTAATCGATTTTTTATATACTAATACTAGCAAGAACGAAAAGGCAGTTGCCATAAGGTGACTTTGGCTCCCGAAGAGGGAGGTCGTGAGCGAAAAAAATGAAGGTCCACTGGACCTTCATAGCGAACAGCACGAAGTGGGGAGGATCACCGTTGGCAACTGCCTTTTCGTTTTTATCTATAATCTACTCCGCGTAAAGCGAGATGATGTTGAGGATGACCTGCGAGGCCTTCTCGATGCTCTGAAGCGGCACGAACTCCAT
>CAKVBK010000027.1 GCA_934725285.1 uncultured Bacteroidales bacterium
CAGTTCGACCCCGACAACTTCATTCCTTCTTCAAGAAATCAACGCTCTTCATTTTCGTTCTCGGTACTTGTTGTACTAATCTTTCAATATTGTCAATGAACTTTCCGTTACTTCCGAAACGGGCTGCAAAGGTAGCACTTTTTTCTTTCCCTCCAAACTTTTTTTGACATTTTTTTCATTTTCCTGCTGAAAAAAGTAAATAGTGTCGCCCATAAGTGTCTGGCGGTACCCTCGGGAAACGAAAAGTGCGGAAAACGTTTCCCAAGAGTGCGAATTGCACTCTTGGGAAGCAAAAGAGGTCTAAAGTGTTATCGAAGGGATTCGGAGCAAGCCTAATGTGCTTAGTCCCGATAATTAAAGTCCCTTATCTCAAAAGAGTATCAATACCAAACCGCCGGCTCAGTCCCCATCACAAAGGCAAGCACGCCACCTTTGACGATGTCGGAATATTCAATGTAAGCCTTGTCATAAGGTTTGCCGTTCAGGGTGACGCTCTGGATGTAGCGGTTCTCATCGCTCAAACCGTCAGCCTTTATCCTGAACACCCCTCCTGGAACTTTCAACTCAACGTCCGTAAATGCAGGAGCCCCGAACCAGTACCTTGTTGAAGCCGGCTCGACCTCGTAGAATCCCAACGCGGAAAGGACGTACCAGGCGGACATCTGGCCGGCGTCCTCATTGCCGCAGAGGCCGTCATCGGCATTCTTATAAAACTCGGAATATATCCGACGCGCCAGGTCTGCGGTCTTGTACGGCTCGCCCGCCATCGTATAGAAGTAAATGACGTGATGACTAGGCTCGTTGCCGTGGGCGTACTGACCGATCAGGCCGGAAATGTCAGGAGATGCGTCCTCGCCGTCAATCCTGGAATCAGCGTTGAAAAGAGAATCCAATCTCTCAACGAACTTCTCACGGGATCCATAGAAGTCCACAAGACCGGAATAGTCGTGAGGGGCTAGCCAGGTATATTGCCAAGCGTTTCCCTCGCAGTAGTCGTTGGCGCGATGCTCTGATGAATATGGATTGAACGGAGTCCTCCAGCTGCCATCGGAGAAACGTCCTCGTGCGAATAAGGTCGTGGAATCCATATAGTTACGATAGGAATGACTTCTATTGCGGAAATATTCAGCATCCTCAGTCTTGCCAAGATGATCCGCGGCTGAGGCCACGGCAGCGTCTGCTATGGCATATTCCATGTCAAAAGCGATCGACTCAAGCATCTTCTCAGACGGAATATAACCGTACTTCTGACGGTAGCCAAGACCTCGGATGGTGTCCATCATAGTTGTCTTCATCGCATCCCATGCCAAATCCTTGTCAAAGCCGTAGAAGCCTTTCACGACAGCGTCGGCGACAGCGATGACTCCAGGGTTACCGACCATACAGTCCGTCTCGTTGCCGACCAGATGCCAAACAGGAAGACGGTCCTGCTTCTGGTAAATCTTGAGCATCGAAGCTACCATATCGTTCTCCCTGTCCGGATGCAGGATTGTCATCAGCGGCATCTGCGCGCGATACGTGTCCCAAAGAGAGAAGGTGGTGTATTCAGTCCTCGGATCGTCCACATCGCTGAAGGTGGAAGGCATTATCATAGTGTGGTAAAGCGCTGTGTAGAAGATGGTTCTGGCATCCGATTCTGAATCCGAAACGGTTAACTTGACCTTAGACAATTCCTTGTTCCAGGCCTTACGGGCAGCCTCGGCAGTAGCATCGAAATCCCAGCCCGGAAGTTCCGCCGACATATTCAAAGCCGCCTTTTCCTCGCTGGCCGGGGAGACCGCGACCTTCACCATCACCTGCTCCCCTTCCGTGGTGCGGAAGCCGGCGCGGAAGTAGTTGACTGAATATTCCCGTCCCTCCTCTGAATATTCCTTGGCGGTGATTTCTTCGAAGGAGTCGAAAGGCTTCGAGAATTGGGCGCGGAAGTAGATTTTCTGGTCTTTGGCCCAACCGGTGGAGAATCTGTAACCCTCTATGGTGCAACTGTCTATGACGGTGAATTTCGTGTCGTAAGCCCTGTCCCAGCAGCCGCCGTTCTCAAGGTCGATGACCACCGCCGAACTGTCCGAAGCCGGGAAAGTGTAACGGCTGAAGCCGACCCTGGTGGTGGCGGTCATCTCGGCCGTGACGCCGTAACGGGTAAGCGGAACGCTGTAGTAGCCCGGCCGGGCGACCTCCTTGGTTCTGTCGGCGAACGACCACATTCCTGTCGCCTGCGCGGCGGCAATAGCCTCAGGGGAAGCATCTTTCGGGTCCTCTCCTCTTGAATATGCCACTGACCCCACCACCGGCATGAGCGTGATGTCGAAAAGGTCTCCGATTCCGGTACCGCTCAGGTGCGTGTGCGAGAACCCGATGACCGTGGAGTCGCTGGAGTGGTAACCGGAGCACCAGTCCCATTGCTGCGGAATGCTTGTAGGTCCAAGCTGGACCGCGCCGAAAGGCACACTTGCCCCGACAAACACGTGTCCGTGACCGCCTGATCCTATTCTTACATTGACATAACTTGTGTAGTCCTCCAGATCCGTCGTGGCCGGAGAACAAGCCGCCAAGACACCGAGGGCGGCAATGATGACTGTCCTTATTGCTTTCATCTATGATGACTTAATGTTATCGTTCCGCTAATATATTTTTTTAGCTCTCACGATTTAATAGTGAACCTGTTACTAAAAAAGATCTAATTGAAGTCTCTTCAATTATGAAAAGGAATTGTATACAAAAAAGGGACGATAGATTATTTGTTATCTACAGTCCCTATAAATGAGGGAGCACATTGGCTTAAATTTCGGCCTAGTTGCTGAATGAATGCAAAGACTAACCAGTCTCTTCTATACATGAACTTGGACACTCTTCTGCAACTTCAAAAATCGTACTTGCTTCCTCTGTTCCAAAGTTTGCAGTATCAGATTTTGTCTTTTTGAAACAAGCGACATCTTTATTATTTAAAATAAAATGGTTAGGTGCTAATTCGACACATTTTCCACACCCAGTGCACTGGTCTTGATGAATTTGAAACGTTGATGATTCCATAAACATGGTTATTAAATCCTTTTGCAAATATATGATAAATTGGCATATATTTGCAATAAAAAAATGATGTTTCTGAAGAAATTATTGATTTTTACCATATTGATCAGCATTAATGCCTTATGGGCTTTGGGGCAAGCTGACGAGTTTCGGAAGGAAGTTGCGATTCTGGCTGATTCAATTGGCAATCGATATCCGGCATCCGAGGGGGATTTGATGGCAAGGAAGCACTTGATGCGGAAGTTCGCAGATTACGGGTTGGAGTGCTATGAGAAAACTTTTGACATTACTGAATATATGTGGGGCGAAGGCAGCCTTCAATTAACTATAGATAGCACAATTACCCCATTTATATTCGGGAAGGATTTTGTGGTTCAGTCCCGCAGCACCACTGACACACTTTCTGCGGAATATGTGGTCATATTAGATGCCATACCTGATTCTTGTCATTGTCTGATGCAAGGCAAAGTGGTTATATGCCCTTACAAAGGCCACAGCGGCCGGACACCAAGCATTGCTGAAATGGAACGGGCGGGAGCGTTGGCTTCGATTTATGTGAATCCACCGCAAAGGAACGTAAAGCCAGCAATCTCGAAAGCCGGACGTATTTATGACACACATAAGATCCCAGTCCTTGTAATAAACAACAGCGGACTTACGAAATTCATTCCTCAAAGCGTCGCTGACACTTTAACGGGAAGCATCTACGCAGCACCACAGTCACATAGAATACAAATAGCTACAAAACATTATGAGAATCACTTGTCGGCGGCCAATATCATTGGCTTGAAACGAGGGTCGAGTGATGAGTACATAATCATTGGAGCACACTATGACACTCTTGCTCCTGACAATGAGAGCGGCGAACTCAGGCGAGGTGCGAACGATAACGCATCGGGAGTGGCGATGATGATGGCTCTAGCCAAACGAATGGATGTCATAACGACACATCACAACATTATATTCATTGCTTTTGGTGGAGAAGAGAAAGGATGCCTCGGATCAAGAGATTTCGTAGCACAAATGCCTTTCAAGAAAGAATATGTGAAAGAAATGATTAATCTTGATATGGTCGGCCGCCCACAACAGGGCATATTCTATTACAAGCAGTTCAACAGTACAACGATAAAGCCTAACGACATAATGCCACCGGCAACCCTCCACCTGACAGAAAGCGAAGATGCTTTGAGCGACCATTACGATTTCGTAAAAGAAAGTATACCGGCAACATATTTTCATACGGGTTCTGATCCTATGATTCACACAGTAGAAGACACCAGTGACAGACTTGATTACGATGGTATGGCAGAGATACTTGAGTATCTTACCAACTACATAATCACATTATCCACGAAAAGCTGCGAGCAAACAAGCACGTTGACGCAACGGCAATAATTATATCAAAAACAAAGATTAAAACCTATATTCTGAGATTTTGACTATCTTTGTTAAGATTAAGGTAATTTGAAAGATTATGGGCTTTTTTACTTTCCCTGGAGAACAGGAGCATAGGAGATTCAACTACAGGCCGATCTACTACGACAAGGATGAGGAGGAGCGTCGTCAGAAGTTCGGCAAGGTTGATGGTACTTTCGAGAAAGAGAAGGAGAAAGGCGAGTACGTGCCGGGTTCCTACATCAAAGGCTCACTGCGTGAAGGCAATTACGCAAGGAGGACCACTGTGGCCACCAAGGCGCAGAAAATCATCGGGATAGTCGGCTTGATCCTGCTCGCGATAGTCCTGATCTATTTCACGAAATTCTATTCACTGCTGTAGATGGAACTCAGGATACTGCCTGGAAACATAGCGAATATGATTGCCGCGGGAGAGGTCGTGCAAAGGCCGGCTTCCGTGGTGAAGGAGCTTGTGGAGAATGCCGTGGACGCTGGAGCGGACCAGATCTCGGTGATAATCAAGGACTCGGGACGGACTCTGATCCAGGTCATCGACAACGGCAAGGGGATGAATCCGGACGACGCCGTGCTATGTTTCGAGAGGCACGCGACGTCAAAGATAGCGACAGCTGAGGATCTGGAGGACATCACGACATTCGGTTTCAGAGGCGAGGCGTTGGCCTCGATCGCGGCCGTGGCCGAGGTGACACTGAAGACACGCACGGAGGACGAGGAAGTCGGCTGCCAGGTCGAGTTCGCGGCGTCTGTCCATAACTCAACGACAGAGATCGCCACTCCGAAGGGTACAAACATAGCCGTGCGCAACCTATTTTACAACGTGCCGGCAAGAAGGAAGTTCCTGAAGTCGGACAACGTGGAGTTCAAGCATATTATCGAAGAATTTACAAAGGTTGCTCTGACAAGACCGGAGATCGGGTTCACGCTCAGCCACAACGGCAAGGACATCTACGTCCTCAAACCGGCGAAATCCTTGAAGTTCAGAATCATGGATCTGCTTGGGGCGTCCGTCACGGGAGATGTGGTGGATGTCGGTGCGGACACTTCGGTGGTAAGGCTGCGGGGATTTGTCGGAAGGCCCGACACAGCGAAGAAGACGCTGGGCAACCAGTTCTTCTTTGTCAACGGGAGATATTTCCGGAGCCCGTACATGCACAAGGCCGTGATGAAGGCTTACGAAGGGATGGTCGCTGACGGGGTGACTCCGTCTTATTTCATCTACCTTGAGGTGGATCCGCACAGTGTGGACGTGAACATCAGCCCTACCAAGTCCGAGGTGAAGTTCGAGGACGACTCGTTCATATTCCAGGTTGTCTATGCCTCGGTGAAGGAGACATTGGGGAAGAATTCGTTCGCGGGAGGAATCGATTTCAGCAACCCGGAGGCTAACGACATGCCGGTGCTTGGGTCGCATTTCACTGAATATCAGCCGGAATCGATTCCGCAAGTGGCGGTGGACAGCGGGTATAATCCGTTTGAGGAGAGTTCTTGGTCACCGGGCGCTTCGATGGTTGATGAGCACAGTCGAACCACAAGCTCAGCGACCGAAAGAGGAGGTTCAGCAACCGGATGTAATGGTTCAGCGGCCGATTGGGCAGGCCAGGCGGCCGGAGGATACGGCTCCGCGGCCGGAAAATACGGGCAATATGTGGACCGGCGGGAAGATTATGGCAAACTTTTCGAAGAGAAAACGCTGCCGATGGCGCAGACCATCATCCTTGGAGGGAAATACATCGTCGCCCCGGCAAGGGACGGTCTGATGATCGTGAACGTCAGAAGGGCACGGGAAAGAATACTCTACGACAGGGCGCTGGCAGCTCTCACAAAGAACGAGCACGTCACACAGGCGAGCATGTTCCCGGTGAAGGTCGAGGTCGGGGCCGCTAACAGGGCCGTCTTCGATGACAAGGCCGAGCTGCTTGCAAAGCTTGGATTCGACATCTCACCGTTCGGCACGGACACGATTGTGGTCAACGGAGTTCCGGAGGGATATTCATGCGAGGCGGGGAAAATCCAGACAATGGTCTCTGACCTGCTGCTGATCCTCTCGGACGACAGTTCCTCGCTGCCGGGAGTGATGGAATCAGCGATGGCGGAGAAAATAGCCCTTCTGGGAGCGTCAGGCTGCGCCCCTTTGGCCTCTCCGGCAGAAGCGAGAAACCTGCTGGACACACTGCTTTCCAGCAGCAACCCTGAGCTGACAGGCAACGGGAAAAGGATTATGGCAATCATGACCACCGCCCAAATGGAAAAGTTATTTTAAATTTTAGAATATAATAGAATATGTCATATTACTACGACGACAGACAATCAGGAATCGGCGGATTCCTCAACAGGATTCCGCCAGTGACAAGGAATATCCTGCTGATCAACATAGTGATGTTCATCGCCACTATGATCAACGAGAATTTCATGGTCAGCACCTTCGCGATGTTCTATCCGAAATCTCCGTTCTTCCACATCTGGCAGCCGATAACCTACATGTTCATGCACGGAGGCTTCTGGCATCTGTTCTTCAACATGTTCTGCCTCTGGATGTTCGGTTCGGCTCTGGAAAGGACGATAGGGTCAAAGAAATATCTCATCTTCTATTTCGTGGCCGGCCTTGGAGCTGTCCTGACCCACACGGCAGTGGAATATTTCCAGATGGAAGCCATGGCATCAGCAAACGCGGGTGTTCTTACGACCGGACAGATCAATCTTCTTCGTACCCCGACGCTTGGAGCCTCAGGAGCGATCTATGGAATACAGATCGGCTACGCAATGCTCTATCCGAACGATGTCTGGACACTCATATTCCCGCCTATTTCTCTGAAAGCCAAATGGTTTGTCTTGATCTTCATCGCCATCGAGCTTTACACGGGAGTGACCGGAACGTTGGACGGTGTCGCGCATTTCGCCCATCTCGGAGGAATGCTGTTCGGATTCATGCTGCTTCTTTACTGGAAGAAATCAGGCAAGCTTTGGCGTAGGTGACAGACTGATTCGTTATGGGCAGAAAGGCACATGAGGACTCGTCCGGCGGCATCATCGCAAGAATGCTGATGCTGCTTGCGGCTTTCCTGCTTCTGCTCAGTTACGCCTCGATGGTCGTGAATCCGGCCAAGGCATGGTACATGACCGTGTTCGGGTTATTGTTTGTGCCAATCGCGATTCTCAACGGGATATTCCTTGTCCTTGCGGTCAAAAGAGGATCCCGTTCGTTTCTGATTCCGCTGTTGGCGCTGCTGCCTTCGCTGATATTCATCGGGCGGTATTTCCAGTTTTCATCCGGTGCAGAGGAAAGGAGCTCCGAGACGGTCAAGATCCTTACTTACAACGTGGGACACTTCGCATTGGGGCGTGAGCCGGAGTTCAGGGGAGAAGGAGGCAGGACGGCATGCGCGGACTCGGTCGTAAGGTTCATCAAGAAAAGCGATGCGGACATCGTGTGCCTTCAAGAGGTCAATCTGCCCGGTGAATATGATGTGTCACGGTTCTTCGAGAAGCGTTTCCCGGGGTATAATGTAGGGTACTTCATGTTTGTGACAGACAAGGGAAGTTACGGGAATGTCACGCTGAGCAAGTTCCCTATAGCCCGAAAAGGGAAACTGACATTCGACAGGAGCTCGAATATGGCGATATTCACTGATTTGAAAGTCGGAGAAGGTTCGGAGATCAGGGTATATAACTGTCACTTCGAGAGTTATAATGTTTCTCTGGCCAGGCTCAAGAAGTCCGTGGCTGACAAGGACGGCGAACTGATGTGGGAGACCGAGGAGAAGATGAAGAAGTCCATCAGAAGGAGGCCGGAGCAGGTGGACAAGGTGATGTCGGACATCGAGGACTGCACACTGGAGGCGATCGTCACCGGTGACTTCAACGACAATCCGATGTCGTACACTTACAACCGCCTCAAGAAAGGCCGTGACGACTCGTTCGTGGAGGCCGGCAAAGGTTTCGGAGCGACATATTCATTCCTCTGGCCTTTCATCCGCATCGATTATATTCTTTACCCGTCACATTTCAGCGCCGTGTCGCACACCGTCCCGCGCGTCCGCTACTCCGACCACTACCCCGTCATCGCTGAAATCAATCTGAAATAGAAATCCTTCCCTATAGGCAAATACCCCATTCAACCCAAGAATTTTGGTAACGTGCAAAATTCTGGTTGAGCGGGGTATTGCCTATCCCCAGTAGCAAGTCTTACTATATTCTCTTCGGTGCTTCGACAGGCTCAGCAACCGCAAGAGAATGCTACTGAACAGAATTAATGTCAATGAGATTGTTGAGGATTGCATAGACGGTGAGGCCGGCGACGGTCTTGATGCCGGTCTTGCGGGTGATGTTCTTTCGGTGAGTGATGACCGTGTAGATGGACAGACTGAACTTGTCAGCGATCTCCTTGTTCAGCATTCCCTGAGCGACGCACACAAGGATCTCCTTCTCACGGGCCGACAACTCATTGCCTTCCGTCGCCAAGTCAGGCTGCTTGGAATCAAGCGCGGAGTTGACCTTCCTCGCCACACAAGCCATGTCATCGTACAATGAGATCGCCCCGTCAAACTGCCTGAGGATATCATCTGTCACAGAAGGCCCCTCCAAGGCAAGCACGGAAGCGTCACAGCAATCAGCGATCATGACACGGCTTTCCTTGCGGCTTTGGAAATCAAAGACAGCCGGATCGACGATGACCACATCAGGGGAAAGATTCCTCAGCTTGGCCTCACTGCCTCTGGAGAAATCCACAAGATTATCCTGAACAAGGAAATCCCCTTGCTCGGCCAAAATGCTTTCCAGCCCCCTGGCGATGATGTCAGAGGGAATGATCAAAACTATTCTTTTCTTATTTTCCATCACGCTCCAGCCTGCTTACAATCGGAACCAGAATGTTGTTTTCCACATAGGTGTGCCGCCTTAGATCGTCATGCAGATGGTAGATGGACAGCAGCACCATGATTTTCAGATCATTGGAGCACTCCGCCGGAAGGTACTTCATCACGATGTTCTTCATGTCCTCAAGCTTCTCCTCAACGTTCTCGTGATGTTCCTCGAACTGCTCTATGGAATATTCAGAAGCTCTCTTCCCGTCGCGCCGCAGGGTCTCGATGTAGGGAAACACAACCTCTTCCTCGTAGGCGAAATGCTTGTCCAACTCTTCCTTGTAGTCGTTGAAGAATTTCAGGACGACTTTCTTCTGCCTCTCGTCGAACGGAGCCACAAGCCTGTCGAAGGACTCCTCAAGGCCACGCAGGGCACGCCCCATGTAGTAGAGATGCGAGACATGAAGGTACTCTATGATGTTCGGGACACTGCCGGCCGCAAGTTCGGCGGATGACGGCACATGATCAGGGAACGAGTAGACGTTGCAGATCAAGATGAAAGTGTCCGGATCAACGCCGCATTTCCGGCATGCCTCAGACACCGGCAACGCGGCGTACTTCAGGTCAAGCCCCATTCTGGAAATAACCTGAAGAAGGCTGTAGTCGATGTCGATCATGTCCGACACGGACATTTCTGTGGTGTATTTTTTCATATTCGTGAATGCTGGTACCAGCTTATTTTAAATCAACAATGCGGTGATGTGGAAGCCGATGAAGGCTGCAAGCCATGCCACGACCATCGTGTAGACGCAGACCGCGATGGCCCAGCGCCACTTCCCCGTCTCGTTCTTGATCGCCACAAATGTCGCGATGCAAGGGAAATACAGCAGTATGAATATCATGTAGGCTACGGCGGCAGGGAGGCTGACCGAACGGGCAAGCGTGCCCTGAAGCTGTGTGTCTGCAGCGAGAGCGTCAGTGTCAGAAGCCTCGACAGCCTCTGAGACTTCCGGCTCATCGGAAGCGTACATGACTCCCAATGTACTTACAACCAACTCCTTGGCGACCACCCCGGTCAATAGTCCGATGTCCATTTTCCAACTGAATCCGAGTGGATCAAGGGCTGGAGAGACAGCCTTGCCGAGCTGCCCTATGTACGAATGCTCCTGCTGGTACTCCGCACCTTTGTCTGAACGAGGGAAATAGCCCAGACACCAGATCACGACTGAACCGATCAGAATCGTCGTGGCCATCTTCTCAAGATATTGCTTTCCCTTTTCCCAAGTGTGCCTCCAGATCGCCTTGCCGGTAGGAACCCTGTATGGCGGCAGCTCCATCACGAACGGGAGGTCGTCCTCCTTAATGAAGCGGCTCAGGATGACCGCCGACAGGATAGCCATCAAGACCCCGAGGAAATATATTCCTAAAAGGGCGAGGGCCGAATTGTGGGGGAAGAATGCTCCGGCGAGCAGGACGAAGATCGGAAGCCTTCCGGCGCATGACATAAACGGGATGATGGCGATCGTGATGAGACGGCTCTTGCGGCTCTCGATCGCCCGGGTGGCCATGATCGCAGGCACATTGCAGCCGAAGCCCATGACCATCGGAATGAAGGATTTGCCGTGAAGGCCGATCCTGTGCATCAGCTTGTCCACGATGAAGGCGGCGCGTGCCATGTACCCCGAATCTTCCATTATGGAAAGGAAGAAGTAGAGAATCAATATGTTAGGCAGGAACACCAACACACTTCCCACACCGGCGATCACGCCGTCCACGAGAAGGTCCTTGAGCCAGCCGTCTTTCATGAAGTCCGCGACGAAATCCCCGAACCGCCCCACAAGCCAGTCTATCCAGTTCATCGGGTAGTTGCCCAGAGTGAAGGTCGATTGGAATATGAGGTAAAGCAGGAGGATGAATATCGGGAACGCAGCCCATTTGTTGGTGACGACGGCATCTATCCGGTCGGTGATGGTCTTCTTCGGCTTGGAGTCCACATGAGGTGTGTAAGTCTCTGCGAGTGCTCCGTGGATGAATGAATATTTCGCATCGACGATCGCTGACTCTGCGTTCGTGTGGAGCATCCTCTCGATTCTGGAGGCTTCCTCGTCCCTGGTTTTAAGGATCTCACCTGCATTCGGAAGGGTTCCGATCACGTCCTCGATCTGTTTGTCGTTCTCAAGGAGTTTGATCGCAAGGTAACGGGTGGAGTACTTTCCCCGGATGTCCTGATTCTTCTGAATCAAGGCCTTGATGCTGTCGATGCTCCTTTCAAGCTCCTTGCCGTGATTGATGTGGATGTGGCGGGCAAGCCTCTCGTCGTGCTTTTCGTAGATCTGGATCACCGTGTCCAGCAGCTGAGGTATACCGGTTCCGTCACGGCTGACCGTCGGGCAGACCGGCATTCCGAGAAGGTAGCCCAGCTGCTTGATGTCGAGTTTGTCTCCCCTCGCCTGAAGCTCGTCGTACATATTCAGAGCCATGACGACACGAAGGTTCATGTCGATGACCTGAGTGGTCAGGTAGAGGTTCCTTTCGATGTTGGAGGCGTCAACCACATTCACGACGACATCCGGGACATTCTCCACCAGGTTCTTGCGGACGTAGAGTTCCTCAGGGCTGTAGGCTGACAATGAATATGTTCCCGGCAGATCCACAAGGACAAACCTGTAGCCTTTATATCCAAAATGCCCCTCCTTGGCGTCAACTGTCACGCCGCTGTAGTTGCCCACGTGCTCGTGGCTCCCCGAGGCGATGTTGAACAGCGAGGTCTTTCCGCAGTTAGGGTTGCCGACAAGAGCGACGCGTATCACGTGGTGTCTTTCTTTTGCGAGACGTTCCATCTCCAGATTCAGAGCGGCGACCTCGTCGCAGTCATCGTCAAAGATCGATGTGACATCCTGCTTGGCGTCCACGGCGGCCTTGGCTTCCTCCTCACTGATCACGTCTATAAGGGCGGCCTCGGAGCGCCTCAATGATACCTTATAGCCAAGTATCTCATATTCAATAGGATCTTTCAGCGGAGCATTTAGCACGACAGCCACCCGCTTCCCGTTGATGAAGCCCATCTCGATGAGCCTTTTCCGGAAGCCACCGTGGCCGTTCACCTTGGCGATGACTCCTACCTCACCGGTTTTTAGTTCAGAAAGTTTCATGCGAATACAGTAGGGATTATCCCTTCAATACACTATTATCCAAAATCGCTACAAAAATATTCATTTTGCAAGATTTTTACAATCATCAATAATTGGTAGAGGTGGTGGACAAATCACTAATTATCAGTAAAAAGGGCAATCCCCTTTAGTTAAAGACAGCGCAAGACAAACAATCATTTATCTATCAATCAATATATTACAAAATGCGCATCTACACACAAATGGTTAAATAGGGTGGTTTTATTCCTAATTTGTTGGCATTGACGATGACTTCATTCAAGTATAATTTTGCGGTTTTGAAAACAGAAAATCTAAAAGTGTTCGAGGTAAAAATAAAGTCATTAATCATTTTTGCGATAGCTGCGGCTCTGTCAGTCAATGCGTTCGCCCAAGCCAAGAGTTCCGGAAACGGTGCGGTCCGAAGCTATGCAAATGGCACCGCAAACGACAGAACAGTGTCTCAAAGCCGTACAAAAAGCACATCAAGCGAACAGTCTGCCACCAAGAACCGTGCTGGCAGCGTCACAGGAACGGTCATCGACCATGCGGACGGATCCCCTGTCGCGGGAGCGGCGGTAACCATAAAAGGGGACAAGGCAGTCTGGGATGTCACAGATTCCTTAGGCAGATTCAAGCTCAATGCCGCAGGCGGCACGCTTCAGATCACATGCATGGGCTACAAGACATTGACAACGGCCGTGCGTAAAGACGGAAGATACTCATTGATCCAGGATGCGTTCGCCATCAATGAGGTGGTGGTCACCGCCACGGAGAGCCATGGGCTGACAAGTGCGTCACGGATCGGGCAGGACGCGATAGCGCACATCCAACCGTCCAGTTTCGCCGATCTGCTTGAATTGCTTCCCGGAGGACG
Source organism: uncultured Bacteroidales bacterium (assembly GCA_934725285.1). Taxonomy (GTDB): domain Bacteria; phylum Bacteroidota; class Bacteroidia; order Bacteroidales; family UBA932; genus Cryptobacteroides. The sequence goes on from CAKVBK010000027.1 coordinate 13,269, forward strand.
ATCTGTCGATCCTTCATTCTCAACGCCGAAAACAATCGACCTGAGGGCGGTTTCAGTCTCCGGCGGCAACTACAACACCTCTTCCCTCGGAACCAGGTTTCTCATTGACGGGGTCCCGGTCAACAACGACGCGAACCTCCAGACAACTCCGGCCTACAGCAGCTACGGATCTTCATTCGTCAACGCCGGCGTCGACATGAGGACCATCACCACGGAGGACGTCGAATCCGTCGAGATCATCCGCGGAATTCCTTCCGTTGAATATGGCGACCTCACCAGCGGCCTTGTCAACATCAAGAGGCGCAAGGGCGGCAACGACACCAGAGCCCGCTTCAAGGCGGATATGAAGAGCAAACTCTTCTACCTCGGCAAGGATCTGGAATGGGGTAAGACCGACAAGCTGACGATGAACTTCAGCGGTAACTTTCTGGATTCCAGGGCGGATCCGCGCAACACGAGGCAGAATTACAAACGGCTCACCGGGAGTTATAGGATAGGCAAGACCTGGACCGGAGAGTATGTCAGAACCCTCAGCGGGAGCCTTGACTACACCGGTTCGTTCGACAACCAAAAGTCCGACAAGAACCTGGACTTCGGAGACTGTGGCCCGATTGAGACCTACAAGTCCAACTACAGCCGCTTCGCGTTGGGTGGGGAATATACCGTCCGCAGCAAGAGCCTGAAATCGTTCTTCCAGAGTCTTGACATCACCGGTTCCCTGACCTACGAGAAAGACCTGATCAGCAGATGGAAGTTCGTTGAATATAGTTCTCCGATGCCTCTCTCGACAAGTCTGAAAGAGGGCGAGTTCGACGTAACGATAGTGCCTTACAAATACGAGGCGACACTGAAGGTGGACGGAAAGCCGTTCTACGCCTACCTCAACGGCACGGCGAAGTTCCGCAAGGATTTCGGGAACACGACAAACACATTCAAGGCCGGCGCCCAGTGGAATGTCGACAAGAACTTCGGCAAAGGTACTATATTCGACCCGGAGAGACCGTTCTCCGTGGATATGAACGTCCGCCCGAGGAACTACTCCACAATCCCGGCGACACACCAGATGTCAGCCTTCATCGAAGACAATTCCGTTCTGACTTTCGGGAACGGATTCAAGGCCGAATGGCTCGCCGGAGTGAGAGTCGCGGCAATGGCTGGAGCCGGCAAGGAATATTCAGTCAATCTCAAGCCATACTTTGATCCGAGGCTGAACCTCAGGTTGGAGAAGGCTTTCGGAAAGGGCATGAAAGTCGGTCTGTCCGGAGGTGCCGGATGGCACACGAAGTTCCCGACAATGGACCAGCTTTATCCGGATCCGATCTACTACGACATCACCCAGATGAACTACTGGCCGGTTGAGGAGAATCTTCGGAGAATCAATGTCTATGTGATGAAGATCGACCCGACGAACTTCGACCTCAAGGCCGCAAGAAATTTCAAATGGGAGATCGCCACGGATGTCCAGATCGGACGAGACTTCTCGTTCAACATAGACTATTTCAGGGAGGATATGACTTCCGGATTCAGGTACGCCAGCGAGTTCACACGTGTGATTTACAAGGACTATCAAGAGGAGACGATCGACAAGAGCACCCTGACAGGCCCTCCTTCAACGGAGACGACCCCTTGGGTTAGGGACACACTGCTCATCGGCTACACCTTCAACACCAACGGCAGCCGCACTCTGAAGGAAGGTGTCGAGTTCACACTGTCCGCCCCGAGAATCCGGCCGATCAGGACAAAGGTCACCGTCAGCGGCGCATGGTTCAGGACAAGGTACAGCAACAGCCAGCCGACATACTACCGGCCATCGGTGGTCGTGGCCGGCAAGACATATCCTTACGTCGGCTACTACAAGGACACGGACGGTTTCCTGCGCGAGGTCTTCAACACGAATTTCATGCTTGACACCCAGATTCCGAGGCTCGGCATGATCTTCTCGACCTCGTTCCAGTGCCAATGGTTCACCGGAAGCCAGAACACGGCCAAGGACGCGCGGCCTATCTCCTACATCGACAAGAATCTGGAGAGCCATCCATTCACGGACGAATCCGCAGCCAACGGCATCCTGGCCCAGATGATCCGGGAATACACCCCCTCGATGTCAATCTATTTCAGGATCCCTTTCAGCATGAACATCAATCTCAAGGCTACAAAGAAGATCTATCACGACAAGATCGCATGCGCCTTGTTTGTGAACAAGATTCTGGATGTCTCACCTGACTACAGGACGAATATGGGCATCCTCGTGCGCCGCTCCGTCCTGCCGTACTTCGGAATGGAGCTGAACTTCAAACTTTAATGAATATGCTGACTTACAAAACCATACGGAATTTTATCCTGACGATCTCGATTCTTGTCTGCGGATGCGAGAAAGACTCGGGGCAGAATGTATTCACAATCGTGACCCTAAACGTGACTTGCCCGTCTGTCAACGCCGGAATCGAAAGAGTCGAGGTGGACAACTCCCTTGACGGATCGTTCATCCGCGATCTCAACACGAGGCAGGAATATGAAATCCCGACGTTCCAGGTCGGGACAGCCACGGTAAAGCTCAGGAAAGGAATCTATATGATCTCTTTCGACGGCAAGGCCGTGTTCAGCGACGGACAGCGCAAAAAGGTCCGTTTCTCTGGTTACAACTCCCCGATGACATCCGTAACCTTGCTGAACGACAAAGAGACTTTGAACCTTGAATTGACGGTACTGAAATGAAACGGATCAGCATCATATTGTTCGCACTACTGACAGCCATCGCGCCGGCCTTGGGACAGGAGAAGGCTGATGTCAATTCGGCCTCTGAGAGGTATCTGTCCCCAGCCCGTGCCTTGGGACGGAGCGAGATCGCCGGCCACAATGCAGGAAGCTTCCTGCTGTGGGACATCCCGACATATTCAGAGATCAAGGCGGTCTGTGACTTCCGCCGCGAGGATGACGCGCTGCTGCCGCAGGAGGGAGACGGACTGGGCCAAGGATCTGTCAACGTCAATTCCTTGATCCGGTTGCAAGGGCATTCGGCGGTCAGGGCCGGAGCGGAATATTCAAGAGGCGTGAAAAGGAACGTGCTTTGGAACTCCACCTCCGACTTCGAGCTGCTTTACCCTGACGTGATGGTTGACACTGTGGGCGGCGACCTCCAGAAAGAGCAATATTCATTCTTCGGGGCATGGTCGAAGCTTTTGGGCAAGGCCCACATCGGAATTTACGGCGGTTACAGGGCCTTGCACGAGTACCGTCAGGTGGATCCGCGTCCAAGATCGGTCACATCTGACCTTAAGGCCGCCCTGACTGGTGGAATCACCGCCAAAGGCTATGTCATTGACCTCAACACCGCATTCCGGGTTTACAAGCAATCACAGGATGTGAGTTTTTACGACCAGCTCGGGGCCAACACCTCCGAACTGCATTTCACGGGTCTCGGCAGCCATTTCGCAAGGTTCGACGGAGCCGGAGACTTCACTTCAAGCAGGTATGATGGTCATGGATGGGAAGTCTCCGCCACTGTCATTCCGGGACATCCGGACGGCTGGACAGGTCTGCTTTCCTGCAACAGCATGGACATAGAGTGCCTTCTGGTCGCAAACAATGAAGTGCCGATCACAGATTTATGGATTCAGAAACTGGACGGTCTCATCGGCTACAAACGTCTGAGCGGCACCGTGAAATGGAATATCCTCGCAGGAATAGGCTATGAGCTGAGGCAAAGCACCGAGAACATCATTGATACCGGCAAGAACAAGGAATATGCTGTGCTGGGTTCATTGACGATGTACAGGAACCGGATTCTGTCAGCGAACCTGAAGGGAGCCATAGAGGTTCCTTCAAGAGCCGGCACAATCAGCGCCGAGCCTGTCTTTGAATATTACCGCTCGTCCGCTGAGTACATATTCCCGAAAAGGGAGATGACTTTCAGCTTTGCGGACGCTGGCTTAAAAATGGGTTTGAGGAGATCTCACAAGGATTGGCTGTTCAGTGTCAATGCGAAGCTGCACCGCACATTCGGTCTGGACGGAGTGCTTTCGCTTCCGGAGGAATACACCGAGGAGAGGATTCTGGAGCATTACGAGCATTTTCATTCGATGATTTCCTCAGGGCGGACAACCGCCGGACTGAACCTTGGAATCCAGCGCAAAGTCGGACAGAACACCGCTGTCTTCCTCAGACCGGAATTCACGTTCAGGTCCATTGATGGATTCGGTCAGGCAGAGTATCTGACAGCAGCCATAGGACTGGCGTTTTAGTAGACGAAAATTATAATTATTGTTAACAACTAATAGATTATGAAAAAGTTACTTTTGATTCTCTCAGCAGCGCTCGCACTCGCGGCCTGCAAAGATGAAGATCCGATCTTCACCCTGTCAACCGATGAGTTGAAGTTTGACGCCAACGGTGGCACACAGACTGTGTTCATCACCACCAACAGAGACTGGACTGCGCAGGTGCCTGAGACCGACACATGGTACACGGTCTCAGCCCTCAGCGGTGATTCAGACACAGAGGTGACAGTCACGGTTGAGCCTTACGAGGACGCCGCGCCGAGAACCTCGACGCTGACTTTCGACACATCCCTCGGGCTCCAGACATTCAAGATCACCCAGAACGGCCCTGTGCCGCCGGAGCAGCCGGAAGCTTCAAAGCTGTCCGTCAGAGGAAGAGGTGGCAGAGTCGCTTTCCCTGCCGTTCAAGGCTACGTGTATGAAGTCGCCGAGACTCCGGACTGGATCACTGTCGCCGAGACAAGAAAGGACAGTGTGGTTCTTCAGTTGGACACCAACAGGACTGACGCTTACCGCACCGCTGAAGTTGTTCTCAAGACAACGGCCGGAGCGGAACTGGAGAAAGTGTCCCTTGAGCAAAGCTGGAGGGACATCGAACCTGGAGAAGTCCTGATCGAGGAGGTGTTCTTCACCAGCAACGCTCTCCCTACCACAGGAAAGCCAGACAAGTTCCACGGCGACCAGTATTTCAAGATCACCAACAACTCTGACGAGCTCCTCTACTTTGACGGCATAATGATCTCCGAGGCCAAATACCCTTCTTCCACCAAGACCCCGTTTGAGTTCCTGGACCCTATCAAGAAAGAGGCTTGCGGAGTGGGTACCGTCTACGTCATTCCCGGCGAAGGGCACGATGTTCCGGTCGAGCCAGGGAAATCCCTGATCATCGCGAACAACGCCCAGAACCATCTGGCGACAAATCCTAACTCATTCGATCTGAGCAACGCTGACTTTGAGTGGTACGACAAATCCACTTCCGCCTCCAATCAGGATGTCGACAACCCCGATGTTCCGAACCTTGACATCTGGTTCACATACACTCTCTCGGTATGGATCCTTCACGACAGGGGATACGAGGGCTACATCATCTCCTTGCCGCCTTATGGTATGACAATGGATTCCTACCTTGAGAACTATAAGTGGGAGGGACGTTACATCAACCACTCACTTGCCGGAGACTTTGAGATGAGCATCGCCAAAGCCTACAAGATTCCTAACAGCTGGGTTCTGGACGGAGTGAACACGGCTGTGGAGGAGAACTTCCAATACACCAGCTGGGACGAGTCCATCGATGCCGGCTGGACACACTGCGGCAAGATCGACAAGGATCCTGAGCGTTACGGCAAGTCTGTCCTCCGCAAGAGAGGTGACGACGGCAAGCTGATCGACACCAACAACTCCACCAACGACTTCACTCCTGACTCTACACCGTCACTCAAGAAGTAAGTCTTAATTCAACAGTCGAGACGGCATGCGGCCGAAGCGGCCATTTCATAATTGATAAAACCACCGGGGACTACTTTTTTCCCCGGTGGTTTATTATCTTAGATAGCCTTCTCCAGAATATGCAGATACTCGGTCGTGCTGTCAGCAGTATGGTTTCTGTTCTGCTCTTTATCAGCACGGTATCTATGATATTCCTGCGATGCGACATCATAATGCCCGTATCGGGACATTATCCTTTTAATATCCTCAAGTGACATCAGCCCTTCATTATTATACGACAACACGATATATCTGAACCTGGCTTTACGTATGAGATCCTCAAATGCCTCTGTCACCGACTTCTTTCCGCAATACGATGAACGAGAATATTCCCTTAAACCTGTCTTTCCTTTCGGTGTGAACGGCTTATACTCAGCTATCGTGTTCAACATATGATAGTTGGCTCCATATTGCCTGGCATTGTACGGAGGGTCAAGATAAAGGATGTCCCCTTGAATATTACTGATCAACTCATTTGCGTTCTCGCAATACACTTCATGCCCGCGATCATTAATCGTGTATAATGCCGGTTCTATGAAAAGAGGTTTCCGCGCGCTTGATTTCAGATGCTTGAGAAACGCACCGTACACGGATGCCGTGTTGGCAAGTTTGTCCGCGCTTTCAAGCAGACTGCAAAGCAAGAAGTAATACAAATCGTCCGAGATTTCTCCCGATGTTTTCCATCTCTCGATCTGCTGTCTCACCGCATCGATTTTACGGCCGTTCACATCCGAAAAATATTGCCGCCCGCTGCCGCTTCCGAGACAATAATTCAAATAGATAAAGCCGTCATCGATCCCATCAAGACTATTCAGATATTCAATGTATTTATCTTTGCCGCTTATTTCCCGATGGTTTCCGATATAGTTTCGGTTAAGCACATAACTATAATATTCCCAATCATTTGAGATAACTTTCCCGACATTCGGTTTGAATGCCCTTCCGACTATTCCTGTCCCGGCGAAGATATCGCAGAACACCTTGTCTCCAAGATCATCACCCGCAATCTGATGAATAACCTTCTCCAAAAACGGAAGAAGTGAATATTTAGAACCTATGTAATTCATTTCCAAGCTGGGCTAGTAAGGTTACGCCTCTATTCGTAAACTAATCTTCCGGGTATAATTTATTCATTATAAAATCCACCGTATGTTCCGTCGCTTCTTGAGAAACCCTTTTCATACACGTCTTTCTATACTGGACAGGATCGTACTGATAGCATCCAACGCATCCCAATTCCTCAGTATAGTTTATATCTCCATCATAAAAAGGATATGGATTACCTTTTAAATATGTTGCATCCCAACGCTTGTTTGTCCTTTTACAGTCTTTACATATCTGCCTTTTAACATCATTCGCCGCTTTACATAAAGGCTGAAAATCATCTATGCTTTGCGTATCAGGATCTGAGACTCGCCAATCATCCTTTCTACCATCCTTATGATCTATCTCGATCTTAGTATTTTCTGAAAAGCCCTTTACCCCAAGCATCACACACCGCTGCCCTTTATGGCTGCACAACCCTCCATTTTTTCCTTGACATACGCCATTATCTGTTTGTTGATGTCAAAACCGATGTAATTCCGTCCAAGAGTCTCACACTCATACAATGTGGTTCCACTGCCGGAAAACAATTCCAGAACAGTTTCCCCTTGCCCGGTATACCGCCGAATCAGCTGATTCGGTATCTGGGGGATAAAATTACCGTGGTAAACATTGGCATGTTTGCCTCCTTTGCCACGTTCGTCAAATACCCACAGACTGTCAACATTCAAGTCTGTTTCCTTCCAATTCTCTTTCATTAACTTTTCCATCGCCTCTTAGATTTAAATGTCAAGACAATATGCCATAAACTTTTCAAATATAAGAATTTTTATCACATCATGCAGCCTTCATTTCTCTCAATTCTCCTCAAATTATTCTTATTGCCCATCTACTTTCTTCCTTTGCGGTTTCCATTAGCCGATTGGTTTGATTTGCACATCAATGGACATGTAAGCGTATTTTACATGAAGTGCCAGAAATAATTCAATAGTATGCAAGTTATATGACTAAAAATTCACATCCTGACACCGTATTCCGGCATGTTTACATGCCGAAAAAGGCGTCATTGCTTGTCGGATTTTCGCATAGGGGGGGGGTAAATGACTTATAATCAATTATTTACGCATATAAAAGATGAACGGGGTTTGCTGTCGCAGCAGACCCCGTTCGCAATTCTAACCTAAAACTTAACCTATGAAAAAACTATTCGTTGCAAAGGTATATCTTTTTTATAAAACAAGCAA
>CAKVBK010000028.1 GCA_934725285.1 uncultured Bacteroidales bacterium
GTACCCTGACGTGGGGCCACAAGGCATCTGGATCGGGTTCACATTCTAAAGCCGGAGTGATTGGACGACATTATTTGACTAAGTACATTCCAAAAGATATATTTGGGAGATATCGCCAGCCGCAACAAGATAGCGAGCCCAAATCACCTGCATCTGCTTCTAAAGAAATTGGCCGAAAATGTATGCCAATCAGTATCTTTCAATAGATTGTCACATATACTATCCTCGGTCAGCGGAAAGATAACAATGCCCACTGTCAGTAAATACATTGAGAGCTGCGAATCCTCATGGCAGCTGCTGCGCCTAAGGAATATCTCGGCATCCTTTGCGGAAAGAGAATCCTCGTGCAAGTACTATTTCATCGACAACGGTGTGCTTAACTTGTTTCTCCTTAACGGAGAGGCGTCGCTGCTTGAAAACACCGTCGCACTTGCCCTTTTCAGAAAATATGGACACGACCCCGACAATGAGCGGGTTTTCTTCTATAACGAAAGGATTGAAGTCGATTTCTATATACCTGAGGACAAATTGGCCATACAAGTATCATATAGTATGTCACAATCCAATGAGACGTTTGAACGTGAGGTGAACGCTCTTAAAAAGTTTCCCAAGGTACATTCTTGCAAGCGACGTCTGATACTCACGAATGAAGAGTCTGGCGCTGTCGGGGATGAGTTCGGTGTCATTGAAATAATGCCGGTCTGGAAATGGATCTTACAGTATAATATCAACTTAGACTCGCCTCAACCAGAACATTAATCCGACACACCCGGCAAAAGTTAAGATTGAGATCGAGATCAAGTCTGGCAAAGACTACATTAGGCATAGTGCTATGGACAATGTGCAGAAGGTCACTAATTATGGATTTAAGAGAGGGATGGTTTTCTGCGATGGCAATCTTTCAGTTCAAGTGACCGTTACATATCTGCCTATATACATGCTGATGTTCCTAAAAATAATAACAAGGATAACGAACATGTCTATAAGCTGGATCTTAGAGGCATTTCGTAATTGAGGAATTGAGAAATCATTTTTTTTGCGTAGGTTTGTATTCAGAAAGATTGCGAGTATTATGACAATAATCAATCAAGCCATAAGCAGGAAGATATTAGCAGAGATGGCACAGAACTTCTACGGTGAAATGATCAAAGGAGTTGTGGACATCGACAGGCAAATTATGGCACTGGATGCCGAACTGCATTCTGATTTGGAAAAGTTCTTACTTGAGGACGGTTCTGATCAGAAATCACTGTGGGGAATCAACTTGTATCCAGATGTCGAAGGAGACGATTTCATTGAATTCGACTCACTGATTAACATAAGCCCTCGAAGAAACAATTTCAGCAGGAATGTGGAAGACGATGCGATACGCAGTCAAATTCGTTCAATAGTCAATAATCTTATCAAATGACAACGACATCTCTTCCAGCGAAACCTGACAAGGACAAATGGACGGCGATGGACTTCATATCGCAGATGGCCAACATTGGAAGCGAGGTAGGGCGTACCTTGAAATGGAAACAAAAGGGAAACACCACACTGGCCAAAAACGCCTTTATCCGAGCCCTCGACTTATTCGATCTCACAATCGAAACAGGACGCACCAATGCTTCCCTGTCATCCAGAGATTCAATGCTCAGAGAGCTCCTTATGGCAAGAGACCAATTCTGCGAAGAATATCTTTCCGAGGACAACAATGCGATAGCGCCATCAGACAGATATTTCTCTCAATTCGCCAAAGCCTGTGCTCTCAGATCGGGCCGCTAAGAACTTATATGATCACAGCAAAGATTCGGTCTCTTGTTCACGGTCACAGAAATATTCCGGACCTTCATAACCATAAGTAACGAATGGGTTCTTCAGCATAGTACTTTATTCAACTTTGACAAGATAGCACAAAATACGCAATTGGCATTATGTTTTTTACGTATGATAAATTGCCCTGGATTTGAGCGGTGTTTTATAAGGATGTTCAAAACGGCAGCTCAAGAAAAAGTCATATCGACTGTGTGTACTTCTATGGCTTGCCACACAACCGTGGTTTGCAAAAAATACGGACGTAAAGCGTAATGAACTTGATACAGAACCTACGATTTCATATATTTGCAAGCTGTTGAACCACTATGCCTCCAAAACCACATAGCGGAATAAAAGTATATTGAAAAAGTTCATTCAAGCATGTTGAATATGAAAAAGTTTGCTTTCGTCATCATGACGATGGCGCTTTTGGTGTCGTGCAAAAAGAGTGAGGAACCAGCACCGACTCCGGAACTGGATGCCGTTCCTATCCAGATCGCGACCACCATGACCAGGGCGACTGACTATGCGTTCGAGACCGGAGACAATGTCGGGTTGTTCGTTGTAAATGAGCCTAAGAGTCTCCAACTTGGCGAAAACCATGTTGACAACTGCAAGTTCACTTTTGACGGCACGAAATGGAACGCCGGGAAAGAGATCTACTGGCTTGATGCGACGACGAAGGCGGATTTCTACTGCTACTATCCTTACACGTCCTCAGTGTCATCCATCACGGCATTCCCGTTCGAGGTCAGTCAGGACCAGAGCACGGAAAATGGCCACAAGACATCGGATTTCATGTGGGGAAAGGTCGATGGGATCGCCCCTAGTCCAGATCCGGTGCTGATCACAGTCAACCACAGCATGAGCTGCCTGGTCGTCAATCTGAAGGCAGGAACCGGCTGGAAAGAGGAGGACATCAAAGACGCCGAAGTGTCTCTCTGCGGACTGAAGACATCCTCGCTCATCAATCTGGCGGACGGAACGGTCACTGCTTACGGGGATGCCACGGAAATGAAGCCACTGAAGGTCGGAGCGGGGATATTCAAAGTCCTTGTCGTGCCTCAAAAGGTCTCCGACACGGAGCTTGCCAAGATCAAGGTCGGCACGAATTCATATTCATTGAAAACATCCATCGACTTGAAATCCGGCAAGCAGCACACCTGCACGGTGGTTGTCAACCACACCGGCGAAGGAATCAACATCGGCATCGGACCGTGGGAGACCGATGACATAGACTACGGCGGATCAGTTGAATAAGCCTATGCTCAGGAACGCAACAGATAGGTTCATATCAGAAGAGCCGGTCTATTAACGATGAGAAAATCCCGTATGGAAGAGAGGTATATATTGATGTAAGCGAAAGGATATTGATGAAAAGAGCATATCATTACATAGTGGCAGCAGCGATCCTGACCGGACTGGCCGCCTGCAGTGTGGAGGAAGACAGTTTACGGCCCGGGCCTGATGCCGAAGAGCCCAGGCTTATCACCATTTCCGGCGAGATCTCGCAGGTCTATCAGACAAGGGCCAACGACTCCGGGTTCGCGGACAAGGACCAGATCGGAGTCTACATCGTGGACTATAACGGCAGCTCGGCGGGGGCATTGAGAAACAACGGCAACAGGGCGGACAACGTCAAGTTCACCTTCGACGAGGCCGCCTACAAATGGACTTCCAGCCGTGACATATATTGGAAAGACAAGGAGACGCACATTGATGTCTATGGCTACTATCCTTACGCGTCGGTCGAGAATGTCAATGAATATCCCTTCGAGGTTCAGAAGGATCAGAGCACGGGGGCGTTGAACGGCAAGATGGGTGGTTATGAGGCCTCCGACTTTCTGTGGGGAAAGGCCGAGAACGCGGCTCCGACAGACAGGATCGTGAGGCTGTCGTTCGCGCACAAGATGGCGGGAGTCAGGGTAACCCTTGTGAAAGGCACAGGATTCTCAGATGCGGAGTGGTCCGATGCGGGCAAGGAAGTTCTCATTCTGAACACAAGGAGGAAAGCCGTGATAGACCTGGCCACAGGAGTTGTCACGGCAATCGGAGAGGCCGACGGCACGGGCATAATTCCTTACAGGAAAGGGAAGGACTTCCGGGCCGTGGTCGTACCGCAGGAAATCGCTGAGGGGACACCTCTTATCAGTGTCACAGTTGGTGGAATCACCTACAGGTTCAACAGAGGGATCGTGTTCAATCCTTCAAAGCAGCACAACTTCACAATCACTGTCAACAAGAGAGCGCCAGGCGACTTCGAGTTCAAGGTGAGCGACGAGAGCATAACGGCTTGGGAGAACGATGATGTCTCCCACGATGCCACGACGCGGGAATATGTCGTCATCAATGTCGAGACTCCGGGAACGCTGGACTACTGCGTCGAAGACGCCGGGTTGAATATTAAGGAGATAAAGAATCTCAAGCTTACGGGGAATATCAACTCACGGGATTTCGCGGTGATCCGAGAATTGATGACCTCAGTCGAATCATTGAACCTTAAAGAGGTCGCGATCAAAGGAACCGAGGGTGGAGCCTTTGGCGAACGAGGCGAGATAAGATACAGGAAGGGCGACGATCGCCAAATTCCATCTGGAGCTCTTTTAGATAAGGAATCTCTCATCCATTTGACACTTCCTGAAAGCATCACATCAATAGGGCAAGGAGCATTTCAACAATGCTCACATCTATCAGGATCGCTGATAATACCCGATGGTGTGACAAGAATAGAGACAACTGCTTTTTATAAGTGTTCCCTTCTTTCCGGGATTCTTTCCTTACCTGAGTCTTTGACCGCAATTGGTGAGGCAGCCTTCAGCGACTGCAGATTCACTTGTGAATTACTCTTGCCATCCTATCTGGAAAGCGTCGGGAGAAACGCTTTCCAAAACTGTAACGAGATATACGGAGAGTTACACTTCCCAGAGAGTCTGAAAAGCATCGGTGAAGGAGCATTTGCTGGAATGTCCTCATTAACCGGCAGCATTACGTTTCCCCAATCAATAACCGAGATTCCTAAGAATCTGTTCAGCGGATGCCCGGGATTGAAAGGGCTGACTTTACACAATGGGATAAGAAGTATCGGGAAATGGGCCTTTGCTAAAAGCGGATTCAAAAGCGAGCTTATTCTTCCCGATGGTTTGACCTCCATCAGCCAAAGTGCCTTCAGTTTTTGTAATTTCACCGGACGGCTTGTTATACCTAAGGATGTTTCCATCATCGAGGACGCAGCTTTCGCGGGAAATGGATTTTCCGGAATCATTGAATTACCGGATGGGATCACCAGCATAGGGCAATCCGCATTCGATGGTTGCAGAGACATCGAAGGGCTGATTATACCTGCCGGGTTGGAGACAATCCCACGAGGTGCATTTAATGGCTGTAATGGCATCAACAGGATTGTCTGCAAAGGCACGATTCCACCCAACATCCAATCCGGAGCCTTCGCTGGTGTGCCCAAGGACAACTTCACCGTTGAAGTGCCGGAATCAGCGGTCGCCCAATACCAGACAGCAAAAGGCTGGAATGAGTTCAAACGCATCTCTGCCTACCGCAATCTCGTCATAAGGCCGAGTGTGGCCTCAGCCCTGAACACAAAGACGACAAGGGAACTGATCCTGGACGCGGATGATGAGTGGGAGGTTGAAAGTATGCCAGGCTGGGTGACATTAAGCCAGAAAGAGGGGAAGGGAAAAACACTGCTCAAACTGGAATTCCTTCAAATGCCTAAGGGAAAGAACCGCGAAGGAGATCTCGTCATCAAGCTCAAGGACAAGGACTACAGGACAACCTGCCATCTGAACCAGTACGACTACGACTATGCCGAGGATCAGATTGTCACTCTCCGGAAAGCCACCAAAGGGGAAGGCGTGAACCTTGTCTTTCTCGGAGACGGGTTCAGCGCCAAGGACATAAGTGAAGGGTTGTTGATGAATAATGTGCAGGAAGCGGTAGGGCACTTTTTCAGCATCGAGCCCTACAAGACCTACAAGGACTATTTCAACGTCTATACAGGGATAGCGGTGTCGCCGGAATCCGGCATCGGAGGTGTCAACACCATCATTTACAACAGGTTCAACACCACCGCCAAAGGCGGAGCGACTCTCGGTGGACGGTATGGAGAGAGCGACCGCAACGAGATATTCAAATATGCCTGCAAGGCGCCGACCGTCAATGAAGGGAACCTCAACCAGACACTCATCGTCATTATTCCTAACACATCCGCCTACGGAGGCATCACCTATATGTACGATGGCGGAGAGGCTATCGCCTACTGCCCGATGAGCGACTACGGCTATCCTTTGGACTTCCGCGGAGTCATCCAGCACGAGGCCGGAGGACACGGATTCGGAAAACTCGGCGATGAGTACATCTACATCAATGCGTTCATAGACGATGTGGGCGAGTTCAACAATGCCAAAATGAAAGGCTGGTACGAGAACTTGTCACTCACCGGAAAGATGAACGAGGTGCCTTGGAGCCACTTGATCTTCGATGAGAGGTACAGCAAGTTCGTGGATATATTCGAAGGAGGTTTCAAATACTCAAGGGGAGTCTATCGCTCGGAGTACAACAGCTGCATGAACAATAATATTCCTTACTACAGCACCATCAGCCGCGAGGCGATCGTCAAAAGGATCATGGAATATGCCGGTGAGGAATATTCATTCGAAAAGTTTGTCGCCAATGACAAGATAGAGGCGCAGCCAGAGACCGCCTCGGCGGCCACCAAGGCCTCTCCGTTCAGTTTCTCCGTGTCCGGAGGTACGCATCAGCACGGGCCGGTGTTTATGGGAAAGCGTCCAACAGTTAAATAGCGCATGACAAAATGAAAAAGATATTCTTCCTTTCTATGCTTATTCTCGCCGCCTGCTCCAAGTCAGGCACAACGGTGGAGGAACAAATCCGTTTTGATCTTGGATTTTCCGGTCAGACAAGGGTCATGGCCAACGCATTCGAGAACGGCGACGTGACAGGACTTTATATGACCGAATACAACGGCCCGGACAAGCCGGTTCCGCTTCAGGTGTCAGGAAACGCGGTCAACAACGCCGCATTGAGGTTCGACGGCACATCGTGGACAACCTCCCCTACCCTCTACTGGGACAAGGGCGTGAAGTACGATGTCTATGGCTACTACCCTTATGCCAGCCCTTCGTCCGTGGAAGAGTACCGTTTCAGTGTCGCCACCGACCAGACGACCGTCAGAACAGGAAACGAACTCGGTGGCTACGAGGCCTCAGACTTCCTTTGGGCGAAACAAACCGGTGTGAAATACCCGGACGTGGTGAAGTTGACATTCACCCACAGGATGAGCCGTCTGGTAGTCAACTTGGTCAAGGGCAAGGACTTCGAGGGTGACATTCCCAAAGACGTGGCCGTCAAGGTCCACGGGACGGTTACGGATGCTGTCGTGGATCTCGGCAGCGGAGTTGTTGTGAAAGACAGCCACGGCAAGGCGAAAAGCATCACAATGAAAAAGGAAAGCGACACCGTCTTCTCTTCGATCATTGTCCCACAGCGCATCGACAACCGTCAGCCCCTGATCGAAGTCCTGACCAGCAACGTTTCCTATCTGATGGAAAGCCGTTTCGTCTTCCGTTCAGGCATCCAGCACTCCATCAACATCATCCTCGACAATGACCCGGCCAAAGTCAAGATCGAGATCGGCGGAGAGATCCAAGGCTGGAACTAGTCCTGCTTGGGTGCGACAGACACGTTTCCGCACCCGAATAAACCGAAACCAGTGCTCCTGGGTGCCAGATGCCATCATTTGCACCCGGGATTTTCACACTTACCACCTGAGAATAAGCGACATTTAGTTGCAATACCCGCTGAGAGGCTATAACATAAAGTGATCCCGTTTTTGCAAATTACCTTAAAGGTAATATGGTCTCAGAATTATGTTATGGTATTATGTGTTCACCTTCCAGCACATACTTTTGCCGTGGGCGATGAGGCGGCGATGGCTGTGTCTGCTTCACATCTCGGAGGCAATTCTTTGTAATAGAGTCTCAGAGGGTATCGCCATTTTTGAGAAAGCGAAGAGTTTTTTGCCTAAATCCTTCAATGAGGCTCCGATGTGGTACACTACATTATCGATGATCAGAAAGCGGTCGTGCATATTGTTACAAGTGTGAATCTCTATTGGTGTGTATTGAGCATTGTGACGTTGTATGTCCAATTGCAATTGCCTGGAAATGTGACCCGTATAGATTGCCGCGTTGGCGCTCTTCTGTCTTTTGTCCAGAAGGATCAGTACAGACTCGTCCACATAGTTGTCTATCAGGATGATGTCTTTGTGTGCGGATCTGATCAAGTCTGACACGAAGGCAAAGGCGTCAAAAATTTGCCCCTCAAAGAATAGTCCCTCGACCGGTGGCAGGGACGTCCGTACAAAGAAGTCTATTTTTTGATCTATCTGATCCAACCGTTGCTCGTGCCGCATCAATTTGTTGTCGATACGCGTCTCTATGTCGCTCAGGCGTTGGTTGATGGAATATCCTTTCAATAAATAATCTTTCAGAATATGATTAGCCCACCTGCGAAATTCTATACCCCGTGAAGACTTGACACGGTATCCAACAGAAAGAATCATATCCAAATTGTAATATCTTACTTGATATGTTTTACCGTCAACTGCAGTTGTCGCAAAATTTGCGACAACTGGAAAAGTGGACAACTCTTCTTTCAAGGCGTTGTTGATATGCTTGCCAATTGTTTTTACATCACGTCCAAATAACAAAGACATCTGTTGTCTGTTTAGCCACACAGTCTCTCCCTCCAGCCGCACCTCCAACCTGATCAAATCATCCGGCTGATAGAGTATTATTTCGTTCTTCTGTTCCGCAGGTGTTGAGAGTTCATGTTTTGATCGTTCCATAGCTCAGCTCATTGTGGTTTGAACTGCAATAATAGACAAATTCTACTAAAGCCAAATTCAAAAACAGAAAAACATGAAACGATATTTTCTTATGACACTTTTCTTTTGGATAAGAAACAGAAAATTCTGTTTCTTACTTGCATTGTGGCTGCCTTTATGATTTTCAAAGCTATTCCAAGGGTCATTCTGCTTGAGGGAAATGCCGTTTGAAATCCATTCTCTCGTGCAGGATGCGGACAATCAGGATGTCGCCTTGCGGGCGAAGTGCATAGAAGATTATGTGATGTCCACAATGGAGGCAATACAGGTCAGGCATGATTTCATCATACTTTTTTGACTTTACTACGGACTGGGATAATAGGAGGTTGCAGGCTGATATTAACTTGTTGTAATACTCATCAGCCTGCTTTTCCGACCAGGTCTTTACCGTGTATCGCCATATCGATGTCAAGTCCTCCACGGCTTTTCGGGAATATTCCAGTTTCTTAGCCATTTGAGTGCTCAGCCTTAAGGGATTTCAGATGAGCCTGTGGGTCAAATCCTTCAGCCACACCACTGTCAAGTCCCTCGTTGATCGCAGACTTCAGAGCCATTAGTTGGCTCTCATCCTCTTCCAGCAAGCGAAGTCCTGCCCGGATGACTTCACTGGCGTTGTTGTACCGTCCTTGAGCGATCTGAGCCTTGATGAAATCCTCGAAGTAATCTCCGAGAGCGACTGATGTAGTTTTCATATTCGTTGTCTTTTTCGCAAAGTTACCAAATATTAATAACTGTGCAAAGTCTTTCATATAAGATTAATCAATTACTTTTTCAAGGTCTTCACATTCGCAGTTAGCACTAAGACACTATGCCATGAAAGCGATTCGCAAGGTCGCGATGGCTTCAAATTCAACTTTTTCAAAGGGCGTGTCCAATATGAACCGGAATGAACTTGATTCGAATAAAGTGTCTTTCTACTTTTGCAAAAAAATGGAACCGATTATATTGTTAACATCTCAATAACATTATGAAACACATCAAACTATTTGCGGCCATCGTTGCGATGACCTTCTGCGGGACGGTGTTCGCGCAGGAAAACTTTCTCAAGGTGTCATATTCTAATGTCGCGATCAAGGCAAGCGCAGGAGGGCTTTCCTACACTCAGAATATGAACGGTCTCTCGGTCGGAGTGTCGCAGGCAAGGATGCTTCCCGGCGAGTTGCCTTTCCTCTACGAATATGGCGCTGACATTCTGATGGCGTTCGGGGACGACAAATCGACCCTTGTGTCGGCTGTGGTTCCGGTCAGTCTGATGTACAAACTTGACCTTGGTCAGATTCAGCTGCTCCCATTCGCAGGACTCAACCTGACCGCACACATCATCGGCCAGAACAAATATGACGACTACACCTACAACTGGTTCAAGGATGACGAGGACGGCGATGCGTGCAACCGCTTCCAACTCGGCGCTCAGTTCGGCGCTAAAGCCCTCTACGGCAAGTATTTCCTCGGAATATCCTATCAGCCGTCCCTAACCAAATTCGCGGAGAACGTCAACCTGAACGTCCTTAATGTGTCTTTCGGAATATCATTCTGACGATGAACTTCACAAAGCTATTATCAGGATTAGTTATGGCCGCTATGGCGGCCATAACTATTTGCTCCTGTGAAAAAGAAGGCACAGAGAGCAGTTCGGCCAGCGGGATTGTCGGGACTTGGCGGATTATGCGGCTTGAATATTCATTCAATGGCGAGACCGTCGGGAAAGAGACTATTTCGGATGGAGAAATTTATCAATTCATGAAGGATGGAAAAGTTGGGCTTCCGGTAGAGGATTCTGATTTCAGAGTTCCTGTAACCTATATTTATTCTCCCAAAGATAAAACATTAACGTTAGAGGCTCTCATCGCCCGCGCTGTATATTCAGTAAAAAAACTCACATCGACAGAAATGGCTCTGTCTCTGGATTTCAGCAACACTTCCTCCATCTTTGACGACGATGGTGAGAATGTGGGAAAAGTTGTGGATTCCTATAAGGGATTTAAAATATACGAATACGACGGAGACTACTGTTACTGTTATCGGAATAAAGGGCGGATTATTCCGTGTGAGAAGAATTATGACGAAGATTACGTTGAAGGTGATTTCACAGGTGACAAGGACGGGTACCACGATACAGTAACAACATATTTCAAACGCATAAAATAACACACATATACACGATGAAAAGAACCATTAAAACTTTTACACTTCTCATCTGCCTTTATATGGCAGTGATTTCGTGCGGCAAGGATAATTCCATAAACTCGTCAAGTTCACTTGTCGGGACGTGGAAATACAGCGAGAGTGAACTCTTATTCAACGGAAAGAAACAAGCTGAAGTGCGTCAACCATATTCGGACTGGACAATCACGTTCACGGAAGATGGTACTATGATTGATAAGGGATTTGGTGAGACCTACACTTGCAAATACAAATACTTTCCAAGCAAAAAGACGTTGATTGAAATTGGTGATGATGGCGAAAAAGGATATGAGTTTTACTTTGAGATACTGTCTCCTACAGTATTCGTAATGTCTGGTGGCCGTGGTGAATATGACATAAGTGACAATGATTGGTATGACTACTTTGAGACTTATAAGGGCTTTGAGGTATATCGATTTAAAGATCATGGAGAGTATTACTATGAATACCACAAAAATGGCAAAAGAATATGCTGCACCCCACTTGGCGACTACGATGATACCTACGAAGGGCAAAGGGAATATTATGACGAAGAGCTTATGCACTTCAAGCGCATCGACTGACAGTCAGAGACAACATCAGAGGAATCTGGTTTTCCAAACCTGAAACATTTTGTCCGGTGAAACGCTGGAATCCCAGGACAAACTGCCAGCAAAACAGGTTTCGTCCGGTGAAAGTCCATTTCACCGGACATTCTATTTTATTCAACGACAATGATCTCGGTGCCGGGGTCGCAGACCAGAGCAAGGGTCGATTTCTGGGCGGCGGTGAGGTAGAGGGTCTTGATCGGAGAGCCGGACAGGTATGCTTCTTTCAGGGCCGGGTTGTGGGTAAGGTCAAGCGACTCCAAGGATGTGTTCTGGGCATAGAGTGACACGAGGGCAGGGCAATTACGGAGATCGAGGGTTTTCAGTGAAGTGTTGTCGCAGACCAGGACCGTCAGAGCGGCGTTCTTGGAAAGGTCCAGCTCAGTCAGCAGGGTCTGGCCAGAGACATCCAGACTTTTGAGGGCGGTGAACATCCCGATACCATAAAGAGACGCTATTCCGGAATATTCCTCCGCAGGGATATTCATTGACTCGACTTCCGAGGCCTCCGCCAAGGACACAAACGAGTCATAGTTGAAGTCGTAGTTGTCGAGGATGAACCGGCAGAACACATTGTCCTCTATGCGTGGAGTGTAGACAATCTCCACTGATTCAGGAATATACCGGTGCTGGCCAAGGTTGACATTTATGCCATCAATCTCGTGTCCTTCAAGCAGTTCAAGACGCCTAAGGCCTTTGCATAAGCAATGAAGTCCGGTAAGTTCAGGATTAGTGTTCAGATCCAGAAACGAGATCTCATCGCAACCATCAAGGTTAAGGGATCTCAATTTGACATTGTAACGCAGATTCAGAGAGTGCACAGGGCTTCCGGCGCAGTCAAGGATTTCCAGATCCGAGAGCAGGTAGATCTTGTCCCCATCCTTCAAGGCATCCCCGGCGTAGAGCCGACGGAGGTCGCTTTTCTGGCGGAACAGCTTCTCGTTGTCTTTTATTCCGGAACGGGAGTCATAGCGGAACTCCTCAAGTGACGGGAACAGAGACAGATCCGGAGCCAGATTCCGGCAACCGGTGATGTCAAGCGAACGGAGCTCACTCAAGGTGGCCAAACTGTAGGTCAGGGCTTCTGTCTTCAATTCCACATTGCCGGAGAGGACCAGAGACGAAAGGCGGGACTCGCCTGACAGAATCAAAGATTCAATGTGGTTGTTGGACAGGTCCAGACAAGTGACGTGATGATTCGCGCCAAGATCGGCAGATGTAAGGGCACCGCTGCCGCCTTCCGTACCGCATGACAACCCGCGGCACCAAACGGTGTCCAGATTAGGAAGATATTCCAGCCCTTTAAGCGACTTGACATCGTCCGAACGGATGTCAATCTTGGTCACGAGGGCGGCTTCCTCAAAGCTGATCAGGCCATCGGAGTCCTTGTCCCAATTGGCAATCATCCAATCAGCCAACACCTTATCCTCGAACGGCATCGGAATCACCACCTCCATTTCCTGACTGTAGGCTGTACCCTTCGCATTGACCGCATAGGCTCGGAAATAGTAGGTCTGGCCGATCGTCAGCCCTTCGATTGTCACCGTCCGATCCCCATAGTCAGTGCCATCTATGGTTTTGGTCGCCAGATCGAAAGTCGGGGACGGAGATAGACTCCAGCACAATCCACAGACCATCATCTCACCACTGAAAACATCCTCAACTGAATAATCAAAGACCAGAGCCGTTCCGTTTTTGATGGTCAAGGAGTTGAGGGTAAGGACAGGCATCCTCTGCTCTATCTCGAACCGTTGGACGTCCGACAACCGGTCGTCATCTCCGCCGGAGACGAACGAGCGGCAAAAGTACTTGCCACAGGCCAAACCAGAGATTGTCATCGAAAACTCATTTCCCGAAAGATGATCCACATCAAGACGCTCCATGGCGTTCTCGCCATTCCCGAAATAGAAACCGCAGCCCTTGATGTTGTCCGCCCTCGACACTTTGCAGCGAAGTATGGCATCCGTCCCTTCAACGCTGAAAGTGGTGCTCAGAATCTCAGGAGCGGCATGGAGCGATAAATCGGGGTCTTTCACACATGAGACGATCCCGACACAGAGCGAAAAGAAAACCAAAAACACTCGTGAGATTGACATAGCATGCAAATATAACTGATTTGGCAGGTATTAGAAAGACTATCCGTCAGTTTTTAAAGGAACATGCGCAATGAACCAAAATGAACCGGAATGAACTTGAACGGAATGGAGTAAATGAATAACTTTGCGTGTCAAAACAAACTCATAGATGGCCAAGATAATACCGGAATTGAATTATTTGCTGGCGGAGGTCGAGAAACGCTACGGAAGAAGGCTTTCAACGTCCGCCGATTTCGAGGCGCTGTCAGTTGTGGTCGAGCACGAGTCGGGCGAACTGATCTCCGCCTCAACCCTGAAAAGACTGTGGGGATACGTGACCTTGAAACCGACACCGAGGATGTCCACCCTCAACGTGCTGTCCAGATACCTCGGAAAACGGGACTTCAGCGCGTTCCGGCAGAGCATCATAAATGACGGACACTATGTGTCCAACTTTTTCTCGGTGAAGAAGGTCTGCTCATCCGACCTGAAAAAAGGGGCTAAGGTGCTCATAGGATGGGCCCCGAACCGGCTTGTCACGCTTCGGCACGACGGAAACGGAGACTACACGGTCGTCAAATCCGAAAACTCGAAACTGCTTGAAGGAGACAAATTTCAGACGGAGTCGTTCATGGTCGGCTACCCGCTGTACATTCCAAGAATCCTTAGGAACGGTGAATATACCCTCTCCTACATCGCCGGGACACAGGATGGCCTGAACAGGGTCGATGTCATCAGCGAGGGCGATGATCAATAGCCGGCATCCTTAATCTCTGTGGAGACCTGCTCGAAGACGGAATCCACGGCGCGGCGGTTCTTTGCAGAGTTGATGTCCAGACGCATCAGACTGAGTGCCAAGGCAATGACTAAAACAAAAGCGATGGAGGCAACCAAAATCCGATGCCTGCGCCTTCCCCGCCCGAGGATGGCCGAGCGGACCTCCGCAACCGAGGCATAGCGCTTGTCACGATCCTCGGCGGCACAGACGGAGGCTATCCGGGAACATATTCCCATCGCCTGCATTATCTTGCCCAATGAATATATGTCCGTGCGGCAGTCCACGCTTTCCCCTGCCATCTGTTCCGGTGAGATGAAGTCTTTCGTACCGGCCGGGTTCTTGAAAGTGGCGTACCAGTCCGCGTCGGCAAGGCCGAAATCGATCAGTTTGACGTTCTGACCGTTTCTGGTGATCATTATGTTGGACGGTTTCAGATCCCGGTGGATGATCTGGTGGCGGTGCAGGTACTCAAGGGCATCGCAAAGTTCAAGTATGATTTTTCTGAGAGTTGATCGGTCTCTCGCCGAGCAGCGTGAAGGAATCGGCAACAGATCAGCAAGGCTATGGCCGTCAATCCATTGCATTACGATGCAGTTGCCGAGACCGGGGATATTCATGAAATCCAGAGTCGGGCAGATGTTCGGATGATCCAAAGAGCGGCTGATTCCGTACTCCTTGCGGAGCAGGCCCTCATAAAAGGGATTCCCGGCATATTCAGGCTTCAAGGATTTCAGAGCGACCAATTCGCCGTCAAGGGTCATCCGGCTGATGACGGAATAGCCCCCGTCCGACTCATAGACCTTCTGGACGGTCTGGGATGAGTCGCCGGAGAGTTCCTCGCAAGAGCCGAAAAAAGCAGATGTCTCCTCCATGGCAAAGCAAATGAAACTCAAATATAGCCTTTTCCACAAGCATTTTAACAAAAATATTGGTAAATTTGACAGATTGATTGAATATGCACAGGGAACCAGCAATATTCCTGCTTTTGACACTGATGGCTATGGCTTGCACTTCAAGAACCGAAGTGCAGACCGCCACGCATGTCTACGACACGGAAACCAATTGCCTCAACGGGACCATGATTGTCTCACTGGACGGAGAATATGGACTGACGGACACTTCCGGCCGGGTGATAATGCCGGTCATCTACGACAACATCTACTTTCTCACGGACGATGTCGGTGTGGCGTTCACCGGAAGCCTCTGCTGTTATTTTGACAAGGATGGAAACCGGCTCGGAGAAACGGACACGGATTCCGAAACATCGCCGGAGGAGCTTCTGGAGACATATTCAAAGATTGAGAGAGACCGCCGGAGGCAATGGGACGACATACTTGGAAGGTACGAGGAACTGAGTAGATACTGCCGGTCGGACAGCGCGTCGGCCGGGGATGCCGAACTGATGGCCGAGGAGATCAGGACCGCCCTTGAAAGTGTTGACGGCCCGATGGAAAAGGATCAGAGAGCCAGGTTTGAATCCACATATTCCTCCTACAAAGATTGACGGAATGAAAAAGGTTATCATCATAATAGTGACTCTTCTTTCCTGCTGGAACATTGCGTATGCGCAGAACCCAGGGAGCATAAGGAAAGGCAATTCGTACATCTACGCCGAGGGCGTGGCCGATGACGCCGACGCGGCTGACAGCGTGGCGCTTGACGAAATAGCGGAGAAACTGTCCATGACTGTAGAGCTGCCTGCACCGTCACTTGAAACGAAGAAAGCCCTGATGCTCACCTACCTTGATGACATCAAGAGAGAATGCGGGATGATCTCCACGACGGGAAAGACCACGACTGTCACAAGGTATATTCAGAGAAACGATGTGGAGCGGATTTTCGACAGCCGAAAGAGAAAGGTCAAGGAGATGCTTCAGATAGCGTCCACCGCCGACAGGAAATGCCAGATGGACGTGGCGCTGCGCTACTATTGCTGGGCGGAGACCCTGATGCGGAGTCTCCCTTCCCCTGATGTCACCGCGATCGCCCAGGCCAAGAGCAGGCGTGAGGCAATCCTTAAAGGGCTGAACGTGGAGTTCGACCGGCAGGACATCTACGACAAGGGCATCGTGGAACTGACGTTCACTTTTGACGGCAAACCTGTCAAAAACATTGATTATAAATTCTTTGACGGAAAGACTTGGAGCAAGGTGCTGTCCGCCAAGGACGGAAAGGGATTCGTGGAGGTGAGGCCGGGCTCAAAGATCGACCAATACAGGATCAAGTACGAGATCACACCGGCGCACCTCCAGCATTTGTTCAGGGAGGTGAATCTCGTCGAGAAGGCTCTGGCTCCTCAGGCAAAAGGCACCGACGGCGAAATGCTGCCTGCAAAGACTCACCTCGATCCGGACGGAACCACTGAAACAGCGTCCTCCGCCCGGAAAATCGACTTCACCGCCGTCAAAAGAAAAGTGCTGGACGTTGTGGCAAGAGAGGAGTTCCAGAGGGAGCCTGACTCCACCCGAAGCGGACTAACGCCCGTCGTCTTTTCTTCTGAATATGAAGACGTTGTCTCAATGGTATGCAAAGGCATCACAGACGGAGTGGATGTCTCTGAATATTTCACCCCGGACGGCCATGAGATATTCAACAGACTGATCCGCTACGGCAACGCCAGGGTGCTCAACTTCGGAGAGTTGAATTTCTACGGACTCGGAGACGAGGTCTATGCGAGAAGCGTCCCGATGGTGTTCTCATTCAAGGGCAACAAAAGGCAGTTCGTGGAGAACATAGTGTTCACTTTCAACGGGGACAAAAAGATCTGCGACCTTTCGTTCTCTCTGGGAAAAGAGACCGTTCAAGGCATTGTCGGTCAGACAGGCTGGAGCGAGGAGGCAAGGATAATCCTCATCAGTTTTCTCGAAAACTACAAGACGGCGTACGCCCTCAAGCGTCTGGACTACATCAGTTCCATCTTCGATGACGACGCCTTGATCATCACCGGGCGGGTGCTGCGGAATGTCAAAGGACCGAACGAATACAGCAACAACCGCTACGTCACCCTGACCCGCCAGAGCAAGGCGAACTACATCAAGAACCTCAGCAGAGTCTTTGCGAGTCAGGAATATATCAACATGCAATTCTCTGACTGCGAGGTGATGAAACTCGGCAAGGGAGAGCAGTTGTTCGGCATAAAGATCAGGCAGGAATATTTCTCCACGACATATTCGGACTCTGGCTATCTGTTCATCCTCGTGGACCTTCGGGACTATCAGAGGCCTGTCATCCACGTCCGGACCTGGCAGGATGAGCCAGACAAGGACTTCGGAGTGATCGGGCCTTATAACTTTTAGAATATGAGAAGGTTCGCTGTCATATTCATTCTTCTTGTCCTCGCCACAGGTTCCGCTCTGGCGCAGAGAGACTCGTCCGATTTTTATGTCCAGTCTTTCAAGAAGCTGGAATGGGATCTGGACGCGAGAAGCAACTACCCGATGCTTGACCAGAACAACCGCAAGGCGGCCTTGATCAAGGTGGTGATTCCTGACTCCGGCTTTGATTTCGATGTCGGAGTGATGGGAGTTGTGGGGGTCAGGCAAGAGGTCGGCGAGATTTGGGTCTATGTTCCCGAAGGGGTTCGGAAGATGACAATCCGCCACAAGGGCTACGGCATCATCCGCGACTACGAGTTCGGCTGCCCGATAGAGTCCGCCTCGGTCTACGAGTTGGTCCTGCATGTCCCAAGGCATCAGGAAAGCAAGGTAATCGTCAGAGATTCAATCGTGTATGTCCCCACACCTGTCAACGTGGAGACTCCGCGTGAGCGGAAACGTCTCGGCATAAGCGTCCTTGCCGTCGGCAGCGTCCCGGATCCGTCTTTTGGCGTCATGGCTGTCTGGAGCCCAACGCGGCTCGGGGCATACCTTAAGGCCACCGGCAATCTCAAGCCCTCCAACTACAGTTACACCTGCCACGAGGACGGCACCACTGACAACGGTTACATCTGGACAAGCGGCAAAGGCCATGTCTCAAAAATGACGGTAACCGCCGGTGGAATATTCAGATGCCTTGATTGGCTGAGAGTCAGCGCCGGAGCCGGCTACGGGAAAAGGCTTCTTCTTTGGAGAGACTCCAAGGACAATTTCGCGAAGGTGAGCGAGGCTTCCGCACAAGGCTTTGCCGCCGACCTCGGGGCAATTTTCCATTTCGGCCGCTTCACCGCCTACACCGGCGTCAACACCATCGCCTTCAAACGCCTCTATCCAGAACTTGGCGTCGGGTTAAGTTTCTAAACACTGAAGGTGACTGGGGAACTTCTAACTCATATTCTTTCCGTGGCAGTTGCGGTAGGAGAGGTGGCTGCCGCAGGGACATGGGGCATCCAGCGGGGTCGGAGGGACGAAGAGGCCAAGAATGGGGTTCTTCTTGATCATGGCTTGAAGCGGGTCGTCCTC
Organism: uncultured Bacteroidales bacterium; assembly: GCA_934725285.1. GTDB lineage: Bacteria > Bacteroidota > Bacteroidia > Bacteroidales > UBA932 > Cryptobacteroides. The sequence goes on from CAKVBK010000028.1 coordinate 18,741, forward strand.
TGTCTGCAGCACGACTTTCAGGCAGTTTTTCTCGTTGGATGAGTAACCTTTGAGAAGCCATTTCGGAAGGGTGTTGGCGTAGGCTGCCACGACTTCCATACATTCATCATAGTCCTCAAACGATTCTATGGCCTCCTGCTTGCGGGAAACACTCGTGAATATGGCCTCGGTCGTGTCGTCCTTTCCTATCATCTGGGCATTCATCCAGATGTCATGCTCCTCCCTGATCAGATCCTCACCGGTGTAGCCCAGATTGCCAAGCATCTCAACCAACCTCCGTCCTTCCTTTGAATCAAGGCCATAGACAAAGTACGGCGAGCCGGCGCCGGCCTTCAACGCATCCTCCGGAGTGAACCGGCGGAGGGACTCTATCCCGGCATATTCCTTTCTGCGGTTAAGAATATCATCGGGATCGAATATATTCGGAGCGCACATATAGCGTTCTCCATCGGAATCGACCCTGCACAGCTTCATCACCGGGCTCTCATAGACCATATTCGTGAAATACTCGATGCTGTGCCTGCCGGAGAATTCCCAATAGTCAAGCATCCTGTCGAAGAACTCGTCAACGGTCATAATGCCATAGAGGCAAAGATAGCCCAAGGCAGCCTGTTCCGTCTCGAAAACGCCGCTCTCCGCACCTTCCTTCAACACGTTGTCAATGTGGGGAGCCACGATGTCATAGAGTTCCTTCGGAATCCAGACTTCCCTGAAATTCTCATCAGATGTGTCAGAACCAAGAAGCTTTATGGTCTCAAGAACGGACGGGAAATCAGGATAATCCAGATAGAGCGGGACTCCGGGGCCGGCCTCAACCAAACGCTTGAGCAGTCTAAGATCCCTTTCAAGCATCCTTCCAAGCCACTCGGCCGGCCTTTCGATTATGTACGCGCCAAGCCGGTCCACAAACTCGTTTTTGCGGACTTTCGTCGGAACATCGGCACCGAAGTACTGGCGGATGTCCTCCAACTCGACTCTTGGAAAACTCTCAAGAGCCTTGAATATGACGTTTCGCTTCTGTTTCATGACATGAAAGAAGGCACTGAAAACTACTTGTTGTTCAACGGGAAGTGGAGCATAGGAGAATCGAACTCCTGACCTTTTGAATGCCATTCAAACGCTCTACCAACTGAGCTAATACCCCATTGGGATTGCAAAGTTAAGGAAAAAGTTTTAAGATGCAAATTTATTTTGCGTAACAGCGGAAAAAACTGTCCAGTCAACAGTTTCCCTGTCCGAGGAATGAGTCTAAAAAAAGCTCAGCGACTCTTTAACGATTGCCGCTGAGCTTGTCGAAGTAAATAACAAAACAACTATTTCTCGTCCTGAAACTTGAGGATCGGCTGGCGTGCGGCCGTGGTCTCGTCCGGACGGGTGATCGGAGCGTTGTGAGGGGCGCTCTTGAGAAGAGCGGGATCTTCCGCGGCCTCAAGGGCGATCTTCTTCATCACTTCGATGAACGCGTCCAGAGTCTCGATCGACTCAGTCTCCGTAGGCTCGATCATGATGGCCTGATGGAAGAGCAGAGGGAAGTAGATCGTCGGGGCGTGGAAGCCGAAGTCGAGAAGCCTCTTGGCGACATCCAATGTGGTCGCTCCTTCTCTCTCGACCGTCCCGTCCGCGGCCTTCTTCGAGCCGTCGTTCACAAGACCGTCATAGACGAACTCGTGCTTGCAGACAGTCGGGATAGGAAGCTTGTAGTACTCCTTGAGGCTCTCCTTGATGTAGTTGGCCCCGAGGGTGGCGTACCTTCCGACGAACTTGACGTTCTCTTTTCCGAGTGTAAGGATGTAGGCGTAGGCTCTGAGGATCACACCGAAGTTGCCCAGGAAACCTGACACCTCTCCCGCGGTCTTCCCGCAGCCGCGTGCATTCTTCTCGCTGTCGCTCTTGCCCACACCGGCGCGTCCGCGAACCTTGAACTGGCCATATTCGTCCTTGACAACCTTAGGTACAGGAAGGTAAGGAACCAGTTTCTCACAGACACCGACAGGCCCTGATCCAGGACCGCCGCCACCGTGAGGGGTCGAGAACGACTTGTGCAGATTCAGGTGAAGGATGTCGAATCCCATGTCACCAGGACGGGCAACACCGATGAGCGGATTCATGTTCGCTCCATCGTAGTAGAGAAGGCCTCCGCATCCGTGGATGAGGGCGGCGATCTCCTCGATGTCCTTCTCGAAAAGGCCGAGGGTGTTAGGGTTCGTCATCATGATGCCGGCTATGTCGTCGCC